>CASEKR010000031.1 GCA_949288585.1 uncultured Bacteroides sp.
GAACGTGCTTGTTCCGAACGGCACACCGCCCTGCAGGCCGACGTACCAGGAAGAAGTGTTTTCCGCGTCTTGCGCGTCCCCCTCCTGCGCGGCCATGGGCGACGGAAAGGCCATGGCCCATGCAAGCCCTATTATAATAAGGAATAACCCGCGTAGCCTTCCTGTTGCGCTCCTGGGCTTCGGCCGTATGAATGTAGCAGAGGTATATGCATTCATCTTTTTCTTCTATTTTAAACGAATATTTATGGATACGTGATAAAAACTTTGCAAAGTAAGCGATAACAAACGAATAAACAATGACTTTCCAAGGATTTGTTGTCCGGAATTCTACACTTGTTGTCCGGAATTCTACCAATTTTGTACGATTTCTTGCCATTTCCCAAAATTGCAGTGAAGAATCCCCCTATGTGGCAAAGGCAAAGAAGAGATGTTTCGCTCCGCGAAGTATGACAGAAACAGCCATTTTCTAACAGGCTCTTAAAGTATAATTCTTATCTATTGTACTAATCTACCGAAATTCGGCGGTTGTTCCATAGTTTTTTTGTATGTTTGCAGCAAATAAATAAAAAAATAAAATGCATAATCAATTATAGATAAAGAAATGGGTAAAGTTCTTATTATCGGCGCGGGCGGTGTAGGTACCGTCGTTGCGCACAAGGTGGCTCAAAATCCGGATGTCTTTACCGACATCATGATTGCCAGCCGCACCAAATCGAAATGTGACGCCGTGGCAAAAGCTATCGGGAATCCGAACATTCAAACTGCACAAGTCGATGCCGACAATGTAGACGAACTGGTAGCTCTGTTCAACGACTTCAAGCCCGAAATTGTCATCAACGTAGCTCTGCCCTATCAAGACCTTACCATCATGGAGGCTTGTCTGAAAACAGGAGTCAACTATTTGGACACGGCCAACTACGAACCCAAAGACGTGGCACACTTTGAATATAGTTGGCAATGGGCTTACAAGAAACGCTTTGAAGACGCCGGGCTGACCGCCATCCTGGGCTGCGGATTCGACCCGGGTGTGAGCGGCATCTATACAGCCTATGCCGCCAAGCATCATTTTGACGAGATACAATACTTGGATATCGTGGATTGCAATGCAGGCAATCACCACAAAGCGTTTGCCACCAATTTCAATCCAGAAATCAATATCCGCGAAATCACGCAAAACGGACGGTATTACGAAAACGGGCAATGGATTACGACCAAGCCCTTGGAAATCCACAAGTCGCTGAGCTATCCCAACATCGGCCCACGCGATTCCTACCTGCTCTACCATGAAGAATTGGAATCTTTGGTAAAGAACTTCCCGACCATCAAACGCGCCCGCTTCTGGATGACCTTCGGGCAAGAATATCTGACCCACCTGCGCGTCATCCAAGACATCGGTATGGCCCGCATTGATCCGATAGACTACAACGGGATGCAGATTGTGCCCTTGCAATTTCTGAAAGCCGTCTTGCCCAACCCGCAAGACCTGGGTGAGAACTACGAGGGCGAGACTTCCATCGGATGCCGCATTCGTGGCCTGAAAGACGGCAAGGAGCACACCTATTATGTATATAACAACTGCAGCCACCAGGCCGCCTACCAGGAAACGGGCATGCAAGGTGTCAGCTACACGACGGGCGTGCCGGCCATGATCGGCGCCATGATGTTCCTCAAAGGCTTGTGGAAGCGTCCGGGCGTATGGAATGTGGAAGAGTTCGACCCCGCCCCCTTCATGGAGCAACTGAACAAGCAGGGACTGCCTTGGCATGAGGTGTTTGACGGAGACTTGGAACTGTAAAATGAAAAACTAAAAATGAAGAATTGTGGTGCGCCTCGATATGCAATGAAAAAATTTTTCATTCATAATTCTTCATTCTCCACTAAAACCAATAAACAATGAACATAGGAGATAAAGCGCCCGAAATATTGGGCACAAACGAGAAAGGCGAAGAAATACGCCTGAGTGCTTATAAAGGGAAAAAAGTTGTGCTATATTTTTACCCCAAAGACAACACGCCAGGCTGCACGGCCGAAGCTTGTAATTTACGCGACAATTACGACTCCCTGCAAGAAGCAGGCTATGCCGTGATAGGCGTCAGCGTAGATAGCGAAAAGTCCCACCAGAAGTTCATCGAAAAAAATGCCCTGCCTTTCCCGTTGATAGCCGATACTGACAAGAAACTGGTGGAGCAATTTGGCGTATGGGGCGAAAAGAGCATGTGCGGGCGCAAATACATGGGCACATTCCGAACAACCTTCATCATCAATGAAGAAGGTGTTATCGAACGCGTCATCACACCCAAGGAAATCAAAACCAAGGAACATGCATCCCAAATACTGACACCGAAAAAATAATCCTTTAATACCAACAAGAAAGTGGCAAAAAAAGACGAACTGAATTTTGAGAACGAAGGCGCGCCGCAAGCCAATAGCGAGAAGTTGAAAGCCTTGCAGGCGGCCATGGAAAAAATAGAGAAAAGTTTTGGCAAAGGCTCTATCATGCGGATGGGAAGCCAAGAGGTGGAAGACATCGACGTCATCCCTACCGGTTCCATCGGCCTGAACGCAGCCTTGGGCGTAGGCGGTTATCCCCGTGGACGCATCATAGAAATCTATGGTCCGGAGTCTTCAGGTAAAACGACATTGGCCATTCATGCCATTGCCGAGGCACAAAAACTGGGTGGCATTGCCGCCTTCATCGATGCCGAGCATGCTTTCGACCGTTTCTATGCAGCCAAGTTGGGGGTAGATGTAGACAATCTGCTAATATCCCAACCGGATAATGGCGAACAAGCATTGGAGATTGCCGACCAGTTAATCCATTCGTCGGCCGTAGATATCATTGTTATCGACTCCGTAGCTGCCTTGACCCCTAAAGCGGAAATCGAAGGCGACATGGGAGACAACAAGGTGGGCTTGCAAGCCCGTCTGATGTCGCAAGCCTTGCGCAAGTTGACATCGGCCATCAGCAAGACACGCACGACATGCATCTTCATTAACCAATTACGCGAAAAGATTGGCGTCATGTTCGGAAACCCGGAAACAACCACAGGCGGAAATGCCTTGAAATTCTATGCATCGGTACGGATAGACATCCGCTCCGGACAGGCCATCAAAAATGGAGATGAAGTATTGGGACGCCAGACGAAAGTGAAGATTGTGAAGAACAAGGTAGCTCCTCCCTTCCGCAAAGCCGAATTCGACATCATGTTCGGAGAAGGAGTATCAAAGTCCGGAGAAATCATAGACTTGGGTTCAGACTTGGGCATCATCAAAAAGAGTGGCTCGTGGTTCAGCTACAACGACACCAGGCTGGCGCAAGGAAGAGATGCGGCCAAACAGGTGATTTTGGATAATCCGGAATTAGCCGAAGAACTGGAAGCAAAGATTTTCGAGGCTTTGAAGCAAGAGAAATAAAAGTAAAGAGAAATCTGAGAAAGAAGAGGGTGTATCAGAAATGAGCATTGCTATCAAACTGTCATGCTGAACGCATGTGAAGCATCTCCCGAAAACAATAGTCAGCAGGAGATCCTTCACTATGTTCAGGATGACAGAGCAAAACGATAGCCAAAACTCATTTTTCGACACACCCTCTTTTTTTATTATATAGGCAGGAAAAACAGAACGGAAAAGCGGGGAATACCGGGGAAAAACATTGTTTATGAAAAATCCGGATGTGCTTTAATTTCCCCCTACTTTTCCGCTCCCGGTTTCCCTTTCTTTTGAAATAAAACTGTATATTTGCCCACAAACAACAATCTATAATCACTTAATACATTATTTGTATGAAACAATTCTTATTCACCCTCCTTATCCTCATCGCCACCATCGTAAAGGCTGATGAAGGCATGTGGATGCTCACAGACTTGAAAAAACAAAACGAGGCGGCCATGATGGCACTCGGACTGCAAATACCCGTCGAAACCATCTACAACACCGACTCGCTCTGCCTGAAAGACGCCGTGGTGCAGTTCGGAGGGGGATGTACCGGCGAAGTCATCTCGTCACAAGGCCTCGTGCTGACCAACCATCACTGCGGATACGCTTATATTCAACAACATAGCGACATCAGCCACGACTACCTGACCGATGGTTTCGTGGCACGCACACAGCGGGAAGAACTGCCTTGTCCGGGACTGAGCGTTACCTTCATCGACCGCATCATGGACATCACGCCTTTCGTCCGCGAACAGTTGCAGAGAGATTCCGATACACAAGGCATCAAAGCGCTGTCCCCCAAATACCTGCAGGAAGTGGCCCAACGGTTCGCCCTGCAAGAAGGTATTGCCTTGGGTCGTGGAGGCAGCTTGGAACTGAAAGCCTTTTATGGTGGCAACCGCTACTACCTTTTCATCAAGAAAATCTACCGTGACATACGCATGGTACTGGCTCCGCCTTCCAGCATCGGCAAGTTCGGGGCAGACACGGACAACTGGATGTGGCCCCGGCACACAGGCGACTTCTGCTTGTTCCGCATCTATGCCACCCCCACGGGCGAACCGGCGGAATACTCCACCGTCAACATGCCCTTGCGCCCCAAGAAGCACCTACGCATCAGCCTCGAAGGATACTCGGAAGGAGACTTTGCCTTCGTCATGGGATTCCCGGGGACAACCTTCCGCTATATGATAAGCGACGAAGTACAGGAACGGATGGAGACCACCAACTTCATGCGGATACACATCCGCGACGCACGCCAAAAACTCCTGATGCAGGAGATGCAAGCCGACGACGCCACACGCATCCACTACGCCTCCATCTATGCCCGCAGCGCCAATGCCTGGAAAAATGCGTTGGGCATGAACGAAGGGCTCATCTCTTTGCATGTGTTTGACACCAAGCACGCCCAGGAACAAGAACTCTTGGAATGGGAAGCAGGCAAAGGAGACACAACGTGCGCCGCAGCCTACCGTGCCATTGAAAACATCGTAGAACAACGGCGTAACGCGCTCTACCACCAGCAATGCCTGCAAGAAGCCTTCGTCACGGGCCTGGAGTTTATGCGCATCCCCTCTACCACACCCCTGGTTACCGCACTGAAAGAAAAGAACAAACGCCACATACAACGCGCCACGGACAGCTTGCGCATGGCTGCCGAACGTTACTTCTCCACCATTCCCTTCGCCAATGTAGAGCGAGAAGTTGCCAAGGAAATGATGCGCCAATACTGCAAGTATATCCCGGCAGAGCAGCGCATCGGCATCTTCAAGGTCATAGACAAACGCTTCAAGGGAGATACGGACAACTTCATAGACGCTTGCTTCGAACACTCCATCTTCGGCTCCAAGGCGAACTTCGACAAGTTCATCGAGAAACCGGCACTCTACAAGATAGAAAACGACTGGATGGTGCTCTTCAAGTATTCCATCACCGACGGACTGCTGCAGACCGCCATCGCCATGATGGACGCCAACCACCACTATAACTACGCCCACGGCGTGTGGGTGAAAGGCATGACGGACATGCGGCAGGCACAAGGAAAGCCTGTTTACCCGGACGCCAACCTGACCCTGCGGCTGACCTATGGGCAAGTCTTACCTTACAGTCCCAAAGACGGTGAAGTATATGAATATTACACAACCTTGCGCGGAGTCATGGAAAAGGAAAAACCCACGAACTGGGAGTTCGTCGTGCCGGACAAACTGAAAGAACTGTACCGCACCAAAGACTATGGTCCATACGCCCTGCCTGACGGAGACATGCCGGTCTGCTTCATCGTGAACACCGACCAAACGGGAGGCAACAGCGGAAGCCCCGTCTTCAACGCACGTGGCGAACTGATTGGCACAGGTTTCGACCGCAACTACGAAGGCCTGACCGGTGACATCGCTTTCCATCCTACCTTGCAGCGTGCTTTGTGCGTAGACATACGCTATACATTATTTATTATAGACAAATTTGCAGGCGCCCAACATATCATCGACGAACTCGACATTACCCAATAACAACCAAGTATGAAACATTGCATTCTACCCTTCGTCTTCGCTCTGCTCTGCACGAGCACCTTTGCACAGGAAGTAGTGCAGATGGACAAGCAACTCTTTTTAGAGAAAATTTATAACTACGAGGTAAGCCCTTCGCCCACGTACAGAGGAGACAGACCGGCTGTCATTGACCTGTATGCAGACTGGTGCGGTCCCTGCCGCCGGGTAGCCCCTATCTTGCAGGAGTTAGCCAAACAATACGCCGGGAAGGTAGATTTCTACAAGGTAAATGTAGATAAAGAAAAAGAATTGGCGGCATACTTCCAAGTCAGCAGCATACCGCTGGTCATCTTCATACCCACGGAAGGGGAGCCCCAAAGCCTGCTGGGACTTGCCCCCAAAAGCGAGTATGTGAAATACATCGAAGACTATTTATTGAAATAAGGCTGGAGATGGGGCGATGGGAACATCGCTCCATTCCCCTTTATGCAACTCGGCCACGTGGGTGAACCCGGCGCGGGACAGTGCTTGCAAAGCCGCCCTCCGTCCCGACTCTATGCGGTCGGGATAATGCACGTCGCTGTTCACCACCACCCGGGCGCCCAAGGCACGCAAGAACGGGAAATAAGATTCATCGGGATAGAACACGCCCAAATCATTATACGCTTTCGTGTTAATCTCTATCAGGTACCCACGACGCACCGCCTCCTTCAGATGAGCCTGCACCAAATCGACATACCACTGCTGCTCCACGATATGGGGGCAGAACCATTCCGCATTGTAATGCACTTTGTCCGCATGGCCCAATATCTGAAATTCTCCCAACTCCAGCATCCGGTTGGCACGGTCGAAGTATTGTTTTACCACCGCCTCTATGTCTCCATGGAAGTGATGCAAGACCATCTTAGCAAACTTAGGCGCCGGCAAATCTCCGTCCACCACCTCTCCTTTCTCATCGTACAACAAATGAACCGAACCGATACGGTAGTCCAAAGGCAATGCCCGAAAACATTCCGACGCCGGATTCCAGTCGTCGTTCAGGTAGTCAATCTCCAAGGCGGCATACAGTTCTACCCGCCCCTCATACTGCCGCTTCAACTGCTCCACTTCCGCTAAGTAATCGCCCATGCGATCCCACTCCATCGTCCACATCGTGGGGAACGGCAAGGGGGCATGGCTGGAAAAACCGTAAGCGGAAAAGCCTTTCGCGCAGGCCCACCGGGCAAAGACCGACATATCGGCCCGGCCGTCGCAATAGGAACAATGGCTATGATAATTCGTCTGGTTCATAAGCCCTCCACTTCGCTAAGTTCCATCCACCTCATCGTCTTCTCCTCAATCTCTTGGGACAAGACGGGCAGTCGTTTCGACTTCTCGGTCAGTTCGGCCACCGTCAGAGTGCCGCTGCACAGTTCTTGCTCCAGTTGTTTCTTCTCCTGCTCCATGCCCTCTATCTCTTGCTCCAGCGTTTCCAGTTCCCGGCGTTCTTTGTAGGACAGCCTCCGTTTCTGGTTCTCCGGACGCCGGCGTTCCGTTTCTTTCGCCGGTTTCTGGGCTTGCTTCTGCTCCTCGCGCCGGCTCCGGTCGCGGGCATCGCGCCAGGCACGATATTGGGTGTAGTTCCCCGGAAAGTCCTGGATGTCCCCCTGTCCGTTAAAGACCAGCAGGTGGTCCACGACCTTATCCATGAAATAGCGGTCGTGGCTGACCACAATGACGCAACCGCGAAAACCTTGCAGATATTCCTCCAGAATGTTGAGGGTCATGATATCCAAGTCGTTGGTCGGCTCGTCCAAGACCAAGAAGTTAGGGTTGCGCATCAGGACGGTACAGAGATACAGCCGCCGCCGTTCGCCTCCGCTCAGTTTGTAGACATAGCTGTATTGCTGCTCCGGACTGAACAGGAAGTGTTGCAGAAACTGCGAAGCGGTCAATCTTTGCCCGTTGCCCAAGTCGATGACCTCGGCGATGTCGCGCACGACATCTATCACCTTCATCTGCTCGTCGAAGCGCAAGCCTTCTTGCGAATAGTAACCGAAGCGCACCGTCTCCCCCACATCCACGCGGCCGCTATCGGGTTGTTCCAATCCCATCAGTATCTTGATAAAGGTGGACTTTCCGGCACCGTTGTTGCCTACGATGCCTACCTTCTCGTAGCGGGCAAAGATATAATTGAAGTCGTCCAAGATGCACGTGTCGCCAAACGCCTTGCAAAGATGGTGGGCCTCGAAAATCTTGTTGCCGATGTATCCGGCTTGCACCTCCAGCTTCACATCTTTGTCGTTGAGACGTTGCTTGGCGACCTTCTCCAGTTCATAGAAGGCTTCCTCCCGGTAACGCGCTTTGTGGCCACGCGCCTGGGGCATACGGCGCATCCACTCCAGTTCGGTGCGATACAGGTTGTTCGCGCGGGCCACTTCAGCCGCCTTTGCATCTAAGCGTTCTTGCCTTTTATCCAAGTAATAGCTGTAATTGCCTTTATAGCGGAACAAGTTCCGATTGTCTATCTCTATAATTTCCGAGCACACCCGGTCGAGGAAATAGCGGTCGTGCGTCACCATCAGGAGAGTCAACGGCGTGCGGCGCAGGTAATCTTCCAGCCATTCCACCATATCGAGGTCCAAGTGGTTGGTCGGTTCGTCCAATATGAGCAAATCCGGCTCCAGGAGCAATGCGTTAGCCAGCGCCACCCGCTTCAGTTGCCCGCCCGACAACTGGCCGACGGGTTGATTCAGGTCATAGATATGCAGTTGCGTCAGCACCTGCTTGGCCTCCAGTTCATAGTCCGCCACCCGGTGGTGCACGATGCCGGCCCGGCGGGCATGGTAGTGGCAGGCCTCCAGCACGGTCATACCCTCCGGATAGTGGGGACTTTGCTCCAGATAGCCCACGTTGACATCTTTGCGGAAGGTGATGGTGCCGCTGTCGTAGGCTTCGCGTCCGGCCAGAATGTTCAGCAAGGTCGACTTCCCGCTGCCGTTCTTGGCGATGAGTCCGACACGTTGTCCTTCGGCCAGACCAAAGGAGATGTTCTCATACAATACTAAGTCACCGAATGATTTGGTGAGGTTCTCAACTTGCAATATCGGGGTCACGTTCGTTCTTTTTTCGGATGAATATTAATGTTCCAACTGATGCCAGGCGGCTTCGTAGATGGCCGACAGATCGATGGCCTCCCGGAGGCGAACTTTGCTCCAAACCAGTTTCATGGGGTCGATGAGCACGTCGGTATCCACCTGGAGCAACACCGGGGCTTCGCGGTTGCCGTCCACCAAGGTGCGCCACTCCAAGCCGTCGGCCTCGTTGGCCAGGATGACGCACAGGACAATGCCGACGGAAAGCCAGGCATCCCGTTTCTTCGGCGCGATAAGGGCCTTGTCGACCAATTGCTGCATCGAAGCGATGTCACCCTCCTCGCCCTGGAAATCTTTCTTCAGGACTTCTTTCACCTTGTCCGACACCCAGGCGTAGGCTTCGTTGATACGGTAGATTTCCAGCAAGCGGACGGGAATCAGTTCCGGCGGATACTTCGCATCCGTGTCCCTCACTTCCAGCGAGCGGATGACGCGCTCCGCTTCGTCCACAGCCCCGCCTTTCTTCACCGTAAACGAGCATTCGAACGACATATCCTTCCGTCCAGTCACCCAGAAATGGGTCGTATAGGCTTCGCCCTCTTCTTCAAAATCGTCGGTACTGTAAGCGCAAGACCACGTGCCGACCTGCACCCGGCGGGCTTGCGGATTCTCCGCCAACTCCTGGCGGACGCACTCGTCCGCATAGGAGCCTTCACCACGGTAGGCCGATATGCGGAAGTTGCCCGTCCACACATCGGGATTGTAAAACAGGAAGGAGTCCTCTCCGTCCTCAAATTCGCTCCATGCAGCCGGATAAGACAGGCTGAACCAGCCTCCCGGCGAAATGTATTTCTTATCTTGTTCCATTTTCATGCAAAGATGGCTTTAACCTGATAAAGCCGGATGCAAAGTTATTGTTTTTTCGGAATAGCCCATCCATTTCACCCGAAAAAGCGTTGAAAGAAAAATGTCCGTCTCCTCTCCGTCTCCTTACTACTGTATTTTTGTAACACAAATGTAACCTCTGTTTCATCTTGGCGTAACAAAACTACCGCACTTTTGTCGTGCAAAAGAAATAACGCTTACCTTTGTACGATGAAGGCAAGTCTCACATTATTTAATTTATAAGCGACGATGAGCAATTATAAGATTTTAGTAGTAGACGACGAAGAAGATTTGTGCGAAATCCTGAAGTTCAACCTGGAGAACGAAGGATATGAAATCGATACTGCCAACTCCGCCGAAGAAGCCTTGAAGATGGACATCAGCAGCTACGACTTGCTGTTGCTGGACGTCATGATGGGAGAAATATCCGGCTTCAAAATGGCCAATATCTTGAAGAAAGACCGCAAGACGGCCCACATCCCCATCATCTTCATTACGGCCAAGGACACCGAAAACGACACCATCACCGGATTCAACCTGGGGGCAGACGATTATATCTCCAAGCCATTCTCGTTGAGGGAAGTTACGGCACGCGTGAAAGCCGTGCTGCGCCGCACCAAACAAGAGGAAACATCCGAAGCGCCCGAACAACTGACCTACAAGACGCTGGTGCTGGACATCGTGAAGAAAAAGGTCAGCATTGACGGCGAAGAGGCTCCGTTGACCAAGAAAGAGTTTGAGATCCTCCTCCTCCTCCTGCAAAACAAAGGGCGCGTATTCTCCCGCGAAGACATCCTGCACCGCATCTGGAGCGACGAAGTATATGTATTGGACCGTACCATCGACGTAAATATCACCCGGCTGCGCAAGAAAATAGGCGCATACGGCAAGTGCATCGTAACCCGTTTAGGATATGGATACTGTTTTGAAGCCGAATAAACACAAATACTACATTTCGTTCAGTTGGAGATTGTTCCTGCTGGTCATCTCGCTGTTCATCGTATTCTCCTTGTGCTTCATCGCTTACCAATACCAACGCGAGAAGGAATACAAGGTAGAACTGCTGGACATGCAACTGCAGGACAACAACGAACGCTTGTACACGGAGTTGCGCGACCTGAGCGACACGGTGTGGAACGATGCCTTGAACCAATACATCACCCGCTATGTCAACAAGGACTTGCGCGTGACCATCATCAACCTGCAAGGCAAAGTATTGTATGACAACTTCGGCGACAGCCTGAACATGGAGAACCACATCGGGCGCCCGGAAATCCAGAAAGCACTGAGGGATGGCAAGGGATACGACGTGCGCCGCCTGTCGCAGACGATGGGCGTACCTTATTTCTACTCGGCCACGCTCTACGACAAGTGCATCGTCCGTTCGGCCCTGCCTTACAGCCTGGACTTGCTGAAGAACCTCTCGGCCGACCCTCACTACATCTGGTTCACGGTCATCATCACGTTGTTATTGGCCTTCTTTTTCTACCGCTTCACCGCCCGGCTGGGGAAAGCCATCAACCAATTGCGCGAGTTTGCCAAACGGGCCGACAAGAACGAACCCATCAACATGGATTCCGAGTTTCCCCACAACGAACTGGGGGAAATCTCCGAACACATCGTAAAGATATACAAACGGCTGAGGGAAACGAAAGAGGCCTTGTACATCGAACGCGAAAAATTAATCACCCACTTGCAGACTTCGCGTGAAGGCCTGGGAGTCTTTACCAAGGACAAGAAAGAGATATTGGTGAACAACCTGTTTACCCAATACAGCAACCTTATCTCCGACTCCAACCTAGAGGAGACCGAAGACATCTTCACCATCAACGAGTTCAAAAGCATCACCGACTTCATAGATAAGATGTCGCGCCGCCCCTCCAGGGAAGAGAAACGCATGTCCATTAACATCAACAAGAACGGCCGGGTGTTCATCGTGGAATGCATCATCTTCCAAGACCTGTGCTTCGAAATTTCCATCAACGACGTCAGCCAGGAGGAAGAACAAATACGGCTGAAACGGCAATTGACGCAGAACATCGCCCACGAACTCAAGACACCGGTGAGCAGCATACAAGGCTACCTGGAAACCATCGTGAGCAACGAGAACCTGCCGCGCGAGAAGATGACGCTGTTCTTGGAGCGATGCTATGCACAAAGCAACCGCCTGGCCAGGCTGCTGCGCGACATATCCGTGCTGACCCGCATGGACGAAGCCGCCAACATGATAGACATGGAGAAGGTAGACATCAGCGTACTGGTGGCCAACATCGTCAACGAAGTTTCGCTGGAACTGGAGGAGAAACACATCACCGTAGTCAACTCGCTACGCCCCAGGATACAACTGAAAGGGAACTACTCGCTGCTGTACTCCATCTTCCGCAACCTGATGGATAATGCCATCGCCTACGCAGGCACGAACATCCGCATCAACATCTCCTGTTTCCGCGAAGACGAAAACTACTACTACTTCAGTTTTGCCGACACGGGCGTAGGCGTAGCTCCCGAACACCTAAACCGGCTGTTCGAACGCTTCTACCGGATAGACAAGGGGCGTTCGCGCAAACTGGGAGGCACAGGTTTGGGGCTGGCCATCGTCAAAAACGCCGTGCTTATCCACGGCGGTACGATATCGGCCAAGAACAACCAAGGGGGCGGGCTGGAGTTCGTCTTCACCTTGGCGAAAGAGAAATAAAGAAAAGCAAGGTGTCCGGATTTTCTACAAATCCTCTCCTACCTATATTAAAGAATAAGAGGGTGCAGTCCCAAATGGACTGCACCCTCTTTGTTCCAGCACAATAAAAACAAATTATTTACGTGCCCCCAGCTTGTCATCAATGTAATAGATTCCAGCCTCTCCGGCTTTCTTCAACACCTCGACGATGCCGGAAGCCGTAGCCTCTTCTTCCACCTGCTCGCGGACAAATCCCCACAAGAAGTCCTGGGTAGCCTTGTCACGTTCGGCAGAAGCGATGTCGGTCAGGTCGTCAATCATCTTGGAAACACGGCATTCGTGCTCGTAAACCTGCTGGAACACTTCCAACGGAGTACCAAACTCGGTAGGAACCACGTCCACCTTGTCTACCAAGGCCGTGCCGCCACGCTTAATCAAGTAAGAAGCCATCTGGCAAGCATGGTCGTTTTCTTCGGCAGACTGTTTCTTCAACCACGACGCCATGCCGCCGAATCCTTCTTTCTCCATGTAGAAGGACATCGAAAGATAAAGGTTGGCCGACCACAACTCGGCAGTAATCTGGTCATTGATTGCTTTCTGTAATTTCTCTGTGATCATAAGTCTATCAGTTTTAAATGTGACACTGCAAAAGTAACGAGATTAGGCAGAGGTTGTTCAGGTTATAACATTTTTTAATCCGAAGCGGCCGCCCCCTCGCCAAACGGCAACGGTTTAAAGAAAAAATAACAAGCACGAGGCAGGCTTTGTGAAGCGATTTTCGTAATATTGCAGCCCGTAGAATCAAACAACACTTATATGAAGGACCTGACTAAAATGACAGCCGCCACCTTGCTGTGCCTCCTCCTCAGCCTGGCGGCAACAGCCCAAGAGAACCCTGACGCGCGCTACCTGGAAGGCGCCGTGCCGGAAGTGAACGGAAAAGTAGTGTTCAGCCACGAATACGCACTCGAAAGAATGACGCAAGACGAAATCTTCGACCGCACGCTGGCATGGATGGAGAAAAGACTGAAAGAAAACGAAAACAACAGCCGCATATTGTTCACCGACAAAGAGAAAGGAATCATCGTGGGGTTGGATGAAGAATGGATTGTCTTCAAGCAGAAAGCCCTGTCACTGGACCGCACGTTCGTCTCGTGCCAACTGACGGTGGCCTGCCAACCCGGGCTCTGCCGTTTCGACATCGAGAAAGTCCGCTACGAATACCGCGAAGGTGAAGAAGAATACACGGCCGAAGAATGGATTACGGACAAATATGCCCTGAACAAGACAAAGACCAAACTGGTGCGCGGCCTGGCCAAATGGCGCCGGAAAACCGTCGACTTCGTAGACGACCAATTCGCCCGGTTGGGAGAAGCCTTGGGAGCATCAGCCGCCCCCACGGCCCGCCCGGTCGAGACTGCCACCGCACCCGCGCAGCAACCTGCCGCCCGCCCGGCCACGGCTCGCGAACTGGAACCCGGAGAACTGACTGCGGACATGATGCCCGCCAGCTCAGGGAAACTAGTCATCGCCATCGGCACAGACCCCTTCAACCAGACAGTCATGACGGCCAACTCGGGCGGTTCGCTGGGCAAAGTGGACGGAAAGGCCGTTGTCTTTGCCATACTCTCGCCCGACCAACCCCATGAGGCATTGGACCAAGCATCGGAATACACCGTACGCTTCTACCCCAACGGCGCCACGCAGCCCAGCCTCGAACTGCAATGCCGCAAGATGCCCTCGCCCGAGGCCTTGGAAGGGATGCCACGGACATACGTAGGAGAAATCATCAAAGCCACAGCATTCCAATAAACACTATGAGCATCGAAGAAGCCATGATGGGCGGCATCGTCTTTCGCGGACAGAAAGAACGCCCCCAAGAAGAACCCAAGGTGAAGACCAAGGCCAAAAAGAAGACCTACATCACCGGCCTGCACGGCTCGGGCGCAGCCAAGATGAAAGCCGAGATACGCCGCCGCCGGGCCAACAGGCACAAGAAAGGCTGACAACCCAAGTACCGGACAAGAAACTCCCGCAGATGCGCCCCAGCGTCCTGCGGGAGTTTTTTTACGCCCCTCCACGGCCATGCCCGGACAAGATATGCACCTAACGCCGCCAAGGTACGGACTTAACACAGGCAAGGTACGAACCCAGCAGGGAATCATGGTACATGATTCCCAGAAAAGAGTACCATGATTCCTAGAAAAGAGTACCATGATTCCTAGAACAAAGTACCATGATTCCCAGAACAAAGTACCATGATTCCCCATTGACTTAACTACTCAAGCTGGCCAAGACAGGCACACGCCCCGCCCAGGTTCTACTTTCCAAGGAAATTTCACAGAAATTTAATGCACGATTCTACGCCACATATCCCAGATAATCGTAATTTTGAAGCCGTAATATAAAAAAACAAGCATCATGAAACTGAAGAACATCTTACTGGCCTCCGCCATGCTGCTGGCCCCGTGCGCCGCCATGCAGGCCCAACAAACACAAGTAATCGCCCATCGCGGCTTCTGGAAGACAACCGGCTCGGCCCAGAACTCCATCGCCGCCCTGGTGAAAGCCGACTCCATCCATTGCTACGGCTCGGAGTTCGACGTCTGGCTGACGACCGACGGGCACCTCGTTGTCAACCACGACGACACGTTCAAGGGCGTCACCATCCAAGACGCCACAGCTGCCGTCAGCACGGCCGTCCGCCTGGACAACGGCGAACAACTGCCCACGCTGGAGCAATACCTCGGCAAAAGCCGGCAACTGTCCACCCGCCTCATCCTCGAACTCAAGCCCCACCGCACGCCGGAACAGGAAACACGCGCCGTTGAGGGCATCGTCCGCCTGATAAAAGATTTCAAACTTGAAAACCGCGTGGAATACATCTCCTTCTCCAAACATGCCACACAGGAATTTATCCGCCTCGCCCCTAAAGGCACGCCCGTCTATTACCTGAACGGCGACGCTACTCCCCAGGAACTGAAAGAATGGGGTTGCGCCGGCCCGGACTATCACTTCAGCGTCTTCCAGAAACATCCCGAATGGATAGGCCAATGCCACGACCTCGGCATGAAGGTCAACGCCTGGACCGTAAACGACGCCAAGGACATGCAGTGGCTCATCGACCACAAAGTGGACTTCATCACCACCAACGAGCCCGTCCTGCTCCAACAAATACTGAAAGGGAATAAATAAGGAATAAGGGCAAAACATAAAGAAGGCGCTTCATGGTCTCCCCCACGAAGCGCCTTCAAACATATACATTCTTCTTACAGCCTCGGACTGGCACACAGCCGGTAAAGAGGAATCCGTCGCATACGGAAGCGGCTGTAAGCAAGAATCATTTAAACTCTCTCATCACTTTCTTCGGATCGGCCGCAATCCTACGCCACTCGAAGTTGCGCAAGATGGCCAATATCGTGGCAATGACAATGACAATGCGCGCCGCCCACAGGACAATGAGCACAGCCACGGCAATGAAGCCGAAACGCATAATGGTAACTATCATTGCATCGTCATCTTTCGTCGTAGTGCCGTCGCTCCACTTCGTGATGGTGGTCGTCACCTTCAGGCTGGCAGCCGCGCCCACCAAAGCCCCCGCAATGGCAAACAGCACACGCTTGGCGCCGGTGGCCACAGCAGTTTCGCGGCGGCGCTTCGTAATCATGTATCCTCGGGGACGGCAAGCAAACAAGTAGAGCGCAATCCAGATGAAGCACCACGCTCCCGACCAGCGGTCATCGCTGACACGACCCTTGGCCACGTCCACCAGGTATTCGCGATACTGGTTAGTGTCATATCCGCTGAATGTCTCCAAACGTTCCTGGTGGTAGTCATACTGATCTTGGTAGAAATCGCGCAGGGATTCGCTCAACGTATCTATGTCCAACTGCTTCTGCTCGTCGGCAAGAGCCGTTTTCAAACGTTCCAATTCTGCATCCAACTTTGCCTGCACCTGTTCATCCGGCATGTCCGCCGTACTCTTGACATTATCGGTATCTACCGTGAAGAAATAGTACAACCCCATGATGGCCACGCAGATTACCACCCACCACGAAAAAGTCCAATGCCGCTGCTTGGACCATTCCACCACGGAACGGGTCTCATACAACGCATCCATCAAATCCTTGTCGCTGCTGTCTTCCACGGCTGCTTCGGCTTCCTTGACAAGGCGCTCCATCTCTTCCGTTTCGCGCAACGTTCTCGGATAATAGTCCGCGCCTTCCTGTCCGTGGTATCCGGCCACGTCCCATGCCTGGAACAGCAGTTCCTCGGCCTGCTGGTTTCGGGTGTCTTCGGCATTGATGTCGCTGTAAACAGTCTCCATGCCGCCTTGCTTGAATTTCTTATTGTCCGCCATTTTCTTTCCTCCTATTAATTACGGGATTACTTACTGAAGATTGCTGTTGTTGCTCTTGCTGTTGCTGCTGCTTCTGTTTGTCCTTGTTCTTCTTATACGCCCGGAAACCATAGGTCAATGCCAACCACAACGCCTTGAAGACATAGAACACTGCCTTGAAAGCCATCTTCGTGGCTTTCCACGCAGTATCGTTCGAAAATCCGCTCATAACAATTTATATTTATTGGTTATTAACAATTCCACATCAGGGACGGTACACACTGCAAATATAGGCCATTCCGCCGTGGAAACAATCCCTGTTTTCCGGGGGGATATTACAAATCGTTGTGGGGATTGAGGAAGCCCCGTTGCATGGCTTTCACTACGAGGTCGACCATGTTGCGCGCCTCCAACTTCGTCAGGAGATTCTTGCGGTAGCCCTCAACCGTGTTTTCGGTGAGGCAAAGGCGCGCAGCAATCTCACACGTGCTAAGCCCTTCCGATATGGCTTGCAGCACCTCTTGTTCACGGGGAGTGGGCAAATTCTTCTTCACCAGCGAAGTGCGGGCATTCTCCAGATGGCGGTACATCTGCTCAAAACGCGGGCAGAAATACTTCCGCCCCTCGCGAACAGCCAGGACAGCTTCTTTGACAGCCTTCACGCCAGACAGTTTCAGGACAATGGCATCGGGGTTCTGGCGGAGCAGAGCGTGGAGAATCCAGCTTTCTTCGTGCATAGTGCAGGCAATGAAACGGGCTTGGGGATGGAGTTTGCGTATCTCTTGCATGATGTCAAGGCCGTTCTCGCCGGCAAGTTCAATATCCATCAAATAAATATCATACTTCTTTTCCTTGAGCTTCCGCAAGAGTTCCCGCGAATTGGAAGCCCTGTCCGTGCAGGCCACCTCGGGCATCTCTTCCAAGACTTTTGCCAAGCCTTCCAGCACGAGTTCATGGTCATCCAGCATAAGGATGGAAACGGGAGATAATAGCATAGCAGTCATGTCATTCATGAGTAAAGTGGAGTATTAATATGTAAAGTACATTTTATCAACGTGCCGTGTCCACCGGCCGGATGAGTAATGCTGAACGTGCCGTGCAGGGCAGCGACACGTTCCTGCATGGTCTGCAGGCCGATGCCGCCTCCTTCTCCCTGGCCGGAAGCATCATACCCCTTGCCGTCGTCTTTGATATATAGGATAAGGGAGGCGTCCGCCAGTTCGATGCCTACATAAACGTGGGTAGCACCCGCATGTCTGATGATATTGCCCAAAGCTTCCTGTGTTACCCGGTAGAGCATCATGGCCATGTCTTGCGGAATGATGCTCCAGGGGGCATCAGGCGGGTCGGACTGGAAGGTGAAAACCAAATCCGGCGTGCTGTCGGACAATTGGTCGACATAATTCTGAAGTATTTCTTTCAGGGTCAGTTCACTGAACGAGGGAGGCATCAGTTCGTGGGAGATGGCCCGCACGTTCTCGCGTATATGGCCCAATGTTCCGGCCAGCGCATTGCCGGGAAGCTCGTGCTGCAGTTTTATCTCGAGAGCATAGAGGTCGTTGCTGATACCGTCGTGCAGTTCGCGTGCCAGGCGGTTGCGCTCCATCTCCATGCCTTCCAGGTAACGGCGGGTCAGGTTCAGTTCGGTTTCAGAGCGGAGCAGCGCCAGAGCCTTCTCTTGCCTTTCGGCATAAAGGAGCATCTGTTCATTCTTCTTACGCATACGCCAGACAATGACGACAATCAGTTGCACCAGCAGCAGAATGACGAAGCAGAACAAGATGAGGCGGTTCCGGTGGCGTGCCTTGGCAAGGCGTTGTTCGCTCTCCATCTGCACGATTTTCAGTTCCTTCTCTTGGGTCTCATACTTGACGTTCAACTCCTGCAAAACTTTGTCTCGTTCTGTATTCATCAGGCTATCGTTCAGAAGGACGTACTGGTCCATATAGTCCAGCGCAAGGCGGTATTGCCCCAACGCCCGGCAGCATTCCCCCATGGCCTGGTAGGTGTCTTTCAGGATGAACGGCTTCTGCCGGACGCCGCCCACCTGCAAAAGCCGACGGCAGGACGCCAATGCTTCTGCATAGCGGCCGAGGGACAAGTGGGCATCCCGCTCGGCCTGGTAATAACCCGCCAGCGTGTTGGTGGCCTGCACTTCGGACAAGAGGGGACGTGCCCGCCGCATGTAGTAGTCCACCGAGTCTGCCTCATGCTGCAAGCTCTTCAGGTGGAGCAGGTAGCCGATGTTGCGGAGTTCCATGTTCTTGTCGCCCATCTTCACGGCCAGGGCCATGCTGCGGTGCAGGCAAGATGCCGCCTTCTCCAGCGCCCCGCCTTCCATGAAGACCATGCTGAGGTTGGCATAGGCCTGCACGTTGGCCAGTTCGTTGGTGACGGACGCCAGTTCTTCCAGAGCCAGGTCGGCATAATGCAGAGAGTTTTCCGTCTGTTTCATGTCGACGCAGAGCACGGATAGGTTGACGTAGAGCGAAGCACGCTCTTCCACCATGTCCGGCCGGGCGTCGCCTGCCAACAGCGAAAGGGCATGTTCGTAGGCGGACAAGGCTTCTTCCAGATGGCCGGTGGAGCGATGGTACATCCCCAGGGCGCGGTAACTGCCCAACAGGGTAAGGGTGTCCTTCAGAAGGATGGAATAGCGGGCCGACTGTCTCTCTTTGCTAATGGCCGAATCGAGCAAGCCCATGCGGAAATAGGTGTCGGACAGGCAGGTCTGCATGAGGTTGTAGGAAGTCTCGCGGGGACGCTGGCGGGCATAGCCGTCCATGCGGGTAAGGTAGTGGACGGCCGAGTCGTATTGGCTGACTGCGTTGAAATAATTGCCCAGGTAGATGCAGCATTCGGCCTCGCGGTCCCGGTTGCCGCTTTGGCGGTAGAGGGTGTATGCCTTTTGCTTGATGGGGAGGTAAGCATCCAGGTTGCCACGTTCCAGTTCAGATTCGGCCAGGCTGTCATAATGGGCGGCAGTTTCTTCGAGGGATTGCCCACGGCCGTCCACATGCAGGAAAAGGAGCAGGCATAGCAAGCAAAAGAGGGTTCTTCTCATGGCATGTTCTTTTAAAAGGTTACTCTATGATTTGCGCGTCTTCCACGTCTGGACCCTCCTTGGGCGGCGACGGCTTACGGGGACGGCGGCGGGTGAAGCCCAGCCAGTTGACCAGTTCGGACAGGGCATATACCAAGCTGCCGGCACCCAGGAAGATGAACACTGTCGAACGGGCTTCCAACGGATAGAACAGGGCAAACACTCCGGCCAGGAGGATAAGCACGGGCACCACGTAGAACCCGCCGGGCACGCGCATCCATTGGCGCGCGGAGACAAGCGAGGCTATCTGCTGCACGCCGCCCATAGCCAGGATGAAGCCCAGCACGTACGTCAGCAAGTCGGCAAAGAAGCCGGGCATGATAATGAGCCACAAACCGAACAGAAGGCTACCGATGCCCAGCAGGGGGAAACGCAGCCCCTCGGCGCGCGCGACCCAGTAGGCGATGATGCTGACCAACGAGGGTATCAGAAAGATGCATCCAACGGTGATGACCAGATACTCGGCCGCCCGGTCGGGGAACAAGACCAGCACCAAGCCGATGACAAGCGCACAGGCAGTGCGTAACAACGAATCACTGAATCCTTTCATAACTGTATGGTTAATAAACGCGAAGATAAGGCTTTTCGGCGAGTAATGCTACATTTCCGGACAAAAAAATGCCTTTTCCCCTTGGAAGTTTAAATCAAGCTACTTATCTTTGCCGCCGTAAGACATCAGAAAAAGACATGTACAAGCAGTTGGTAAATACATATTGGTGGTGGCGTCCGTTACAACTCCAGCAGTCGTAAGGGAGCAGCGCCCGCATGTACTTATACCAACCCCCATAAACACATCGGAAAGCCCTGCCGCACTTGCGGCAGGGCTTTTTCTTTATTCATACGCTTTATTCACCAGGATACATTCAAACCCTATACAAATATGAGTTACTTAGTAGACAAACAAGGTTATTACGGAGACTTCGGCGGGGCGTACGTCCCCGAGATTCTCCACCGGTGCGTGCAAGAACTGCAAGACAACTACCTGGACGTGCTGGACAGCGCGGCGTTCCGGAAGGAATACGCGCAGTTGCTGCGCGACTACGTGGGACGGCCGTCGCCCCTGTACCTAGCCAAGCGGCTGTCGGCACGCTACGGCTGCCGGCTGTACCTGAAGCGGGAAGACCTGAACCACACGGGCGCGCACAAGATTAACAACACTGTCGGCCAGATTCTCTTGGCGCGGCACATGGGCAAACGGCGGATTATCGCCGAGACGGGCGCGGGGCAGCACGGCGTGGCGACGGCTACGGTGTGCGCCCTGGCAGGCATGGAGTGCGTGGTGTACATGGGCCAGACGGACGTGGCGCGCCAGCGGGTGAATGTAGAGAAGATGCGGATGCTGAAGGTAACGATGAGCCTGCCGGACGGGGAACGGACGGAGCGCGCGTTGACAGAGGGATACGGACTGACGGAGGCGGTGGACGACTTCCGCACGCGCTTCCGGGTCGAGGGCGAGTATGCCAACTACTGCGGGATGTACGGATACACCTCGTTCAACGCCGTGCGCTACACGTAGGGGATAGCTATCAAGGACAGCTGCGAGGATATCAACGACGCGCCGGACTTGCTATACATTATATATAAGTACATCATCGTGTTCAACGATTACCGCCACGAACTCCTACTGCTCGAGATGGCGGGAGAAGGCGAGGCAAGCACGCTCGACCGGATTGAGAAGGCTATACGTGGGCGACGACTTCAAGCTGTACCGCGCGCTGCGCAGCATCAACCCTTCGCCCTACTTGTTCTACTTCGATTTCGGGGGCTTCCGCCTGCTGGGCTCTTCGCCCGAGACGCACCTGCGCGTAGAAGGTCGGCGGGCGTATATCGACCCCATCGCCGGGACGACAAGAAGGACGGGCAGGAAGGAGGAAGATGACGCGGCGGCACGCTATCTGAGGAGCCGACCCGGTGCGAGCCTTCTTCGACACATTCCCCGCCGGCACGCTGAGCGGGGCGCCGAAGGTGAGGGCTATGGGGAAGTGACCGCTATGTCCGACGGGCAGGTGATGGCCATCCGCCACCGGGAGTATGACATACGCGGCGTGCAGTTTCACCCTGAATCGGTACTGACGCCCGACGGGAAGGCCATCCTTCGCAATTGGATTAAGGGAATGGAGGCATGGGAGTCTGCGTAGGCTGGCCTACGCACCCCGCGTAGGCTGGCCTGAGCAACTCGCGTAGGCTGGCCTGAGCAACTCGCTCACGCTGGCCTGAGCAACTCGCTCACGCTGGCGCGTTAATGTCGCTCACGCAAGCTGGGTAATGTCGCTCACGCAAGCTGGGTAATGTCGCTCACGCTGGCTGGGTAACGTCGCTCACAAATCAGAAAACCAAAAACGAAAGCAAATATGAAGGAAATATTACAACGGCTCTTCCACCACGAGGAGCTAAGCAGTGAAGAAACACGAAGAATTATGCGGGATATCGCCGCAGGCAAGTACGCGGACGAACAGATAGCTGCCTTGTTGGCCGCCTTCTGCATGAGGAGCATCACGGTGGACGAGCTACTGGGGTTCCGCAGCGCGCTGATGGAGACGCGCGTAGCGATAGATTTCTCACCGTACCGTCCCATCGACATTGTAGGGACGGGCGGCGACGGCAAGGACACGTTCAACATCTCTACCTGTGCCTGTTTTGTCGTGGCAGGTGCCGGATACAAGGTGGCGAAGCACGGCAACTATGCGGCCACGTCCGTGAGCGGGGCAAGCAACGTCATCGAAGAGCATGGCGTGCGCTTCACCGCCGATGCCGGCCGCCTTCGCCATTCGATGGAGCGTTGCAATGTGGCCTACCTGCATGCGCAGGAGCAGTGCGTGAAAGATTCATCGCATTGAATAGCTGAATGCCGGGCAGGCTACCGTGGCTTCCTCATCGGCGAGGCATTCATGAAGCACCCCCAGCCCGGCGAGGCGCTCTCCGCCTTTGTACGAACCCTTCAAGACGAACTCGCCGCGCTTTGTCAGCCGCGTGCCCGGCTACCTGCCCGCCCGTGCCAAGCGCGTCGGCGTCTTTGTCAATCCGTCGGACGACGAGGTACGTAGGAAGATTCACTCCTACTCCCTCGACTATCTACAGTTGCATGGGCACGAGTTGCCCGCCCGCTGCCGCGAACTCCGGCTGTCAGGCCTGCCGCTCATCAAAGCCTTCGCCATAGCTACGGCCGACGACCTGCTGGCCACCGCTGCCTACGAAGGCCTGTGCGACTACTTCCTGTTCGATACGAAGAGCGCCCTGCCCGGCGGCTCCGGCCAGTCCTTCGACTGGACGCTGCTGGACTCCTACGCAGGCCGCACGCCCTTCCTGCATACACTGAACATTTAATCCGATTATCACAATGAAGAACAGAATCAATACCCTCTTCGAAAGCAACCCCTCCCGCTTGCTTTCCGTTTACTTCTGCGCCGGCTGCCCCACCCTGGACGGCACGGCCGACGTCATCCGCGCCCTCCAACGCGGCGGGGGCGATATGGTAGAGATAGGCATCCCCTTCAGCGACCCGATGGCCGACGGCGTGGTCATCCAAGAAGCCGCTACGCGCGCCCTGCGGGGCGGCATGTCCCTGCGCCTCCTCTTCCGGCAGTTAGCCTCCATCCGGCGTGACGTCCGCATTCCCCTGATACTGATGGGCTACCTGAACCCCATCCTCCAATACGGCTTCGAGGACTTCTGCCGCTCCGCAGCCGACACCGGTATCGACGGCCTCATCATTCCCGACCTCCCCTTCCGCGAATACCTCGACCACTACAAACCCGTGGCCGACCGCTACGGCCTGCGCGTCGTCATGCTCATCACCCCCGAGACCAGCGAAGCCCGCATCCGCGACATCGACGCCTACACCGACGGCTTCATCTACATGGTCTCCAGCGCGGCCACCACCGGCGCGCAGTACGACTTCGACGCCTCCAAGCAGGCTTACTTCCGGCGCATCGCTGCCATGCACCTGCGCAACCCGCTCCTCGTAGGCTTCGGCGTCAGCAACCGGGAGACCTTCCAAGCCGCTTGCGCGCACGCCTCGGGCGCTATCGTGGGCAGCCGCTTCGTCACCCTCCTCAACGAGTACGCGGGCGATGCGGAGGCCGCTATCCGCGCCCTCCGCACCGCCCTCTCCCAATAGCCCCGCCCTTCGGCACGCAATAACCCTGCCCTTCGGCACGCCAACAGGCGCACATCTGCCACGCCAACGGGCACACACCTGGCACGCCAACGGGCACAAAAAAATCCCGGCGGGAAAGGAACATTCCTCCCGCCGGGATGCTATCTGTTTTCTCTATCTACGGCTACCAGCCCAACTTCGCCAGCCCCGCCGCCGTGTACCACTCTGTCAAGCGATAGGCCTCCGCCCTGGCCGACGTGACGGACGAAGGGATGTAGTGCGTCACGCCCTCCGTCCCTTCCATCGAGAACATCCCTACGCTACTCGAATAGTTCATCGGCGTGGTGTTCCAATACACCACCGCCTCGTCGAAGGCTTCCCTCCAGGCAGCATAATCGTCTTCAGCCACGAGGGCTTGCATCATCTGCGCCCAGTCATAGTAACCCACGTAATATCTATCGGAAGAAGAACGCTGGTCATAATTGAAGACCTCCTCCGCAAGCGCCTGTACATCCACGTCCCCTTCCGGCAAAAGCTGTGCAGTCAGGCCGGCCAGCGATTCCAACCCGGCTGTACTTAAGACGCAGATGGAAGCCCCGCCGGTCCAGTTCGTATTGCTGATGCCAGCACCCGCCGCATAGAAGTCATTGTACACGCCGAAGTAGGCATCCGCCAAGTCCGCCGAAGCATCCTTCTGCGCCATATACGGCAAGATGACATCGTAGGGCGCGCCTGGCCCCGGCGTCTCCGTCGGCGAAGCAATGTAATAATCGGCATAACCGCGCAGTTCGTAGGCCACCTCTATACTCTGCATGAAGCACGCATCGAACATGATGAAATCGAAGTGCGGAGCTTGCACTATGATTTCCTTGAAGTCCGCCAGGTTCATGCGGTTATCCCCGTTTCCCGTGTCCTGCCCCATCCAGCGGCTGGAGGGCAAGGGATAAGGTATCCACCCGTCAGCATGCGACCAATAAATCAGTCCGTAGCTTTCGGCCTGGTAAGCGGGATTATCGAAGACATCGCGAAACACTTCCCGCGTTTCTTCCACGCCTGTCGAGTTGCGGTCTTCGTATTCCTTGACGATTTCCTCCCTCACGCTCCCGCCTACGTTCCGGAACTTCAGGAGTTGAGGATTGCCATATCCATTGTCCATATACACGAACATGGCCATCGTCTCGGGCACATTCGCCATTCCCAGCCTGATTTCATCCAAATCGCGTCCGGCAAAAGAAGAAAGATTGTTATCGGCCGCCACATACATCAGCACCGTGCGCTCCACAGGGCCTTCCGGCTCCACGGGCGGCACTTGGTCGTCGTCCCCGCAAGAAGCCAGCAACAACACACCCACGCCAAGAAGCAACGAACGGACTTTCCACATTGCCTTCATTCTCAAGGCTTCTTAAAAGAAAAGTCTGACATTCCCACCTTCTCAATGACAAAGGTCTTCGCTTTCTCGTATTGCTTCCTGACCTTCGAGGCTTCTTTCTCCAGCTTGTTTTTGTTTTCCGAGAAGTAAACCACGCACGTATAGTCCGGCTGGCTCTTTTCGTACTCCAAGTAGTTTTTCAATTGGTAAGCATACGTCTCGCGGCGCGGCAGAAAGCCATTCTTGTCCAGCGCGACACTGTCTACGGCCTGTACTTCGGTGAAATAGACGACAGAGTCCTTGAAAGACGCCCCTACGCCAAACACATACACGGGCTTTTCCTTCCCTTTCATGGTGAAAGCGGAAAAGAGCACCACGCTCACCACCGCCATCAGACATATCCGAATGTATTTCATATTTATACTATATTGGTTTAATCGCCGCAAAGGTAACAAAAAAACCGGACGCCCCACAAGGCGAACCGGTTTTTAATGTTTCTAAAGTTGTCGGAAACTGACATTTCTTACTCATCCCAAGTAAGACTTGAGCAATTTGCTACGGTTACTTTGTCTTAATCTTCTGATGGCTTTTTCCTTAATCTGGCGGACACGTTCACGGGTCAAGCCGAATTTGTCGCCGATTTCCTCCAGGGTCATTTCCTGTTGTCCGATACCGAAAAACATCTGGATGATTTCTTTTTCGCGATCGGTCAGCGTAGAAAGAGCTCTATCAATTTCCCTCGCAAGAGACTCGTTCACTAACGAGCGGTCAGCCATGGGGGAGTCGTCATTGACCAGCACATCAAGCAAGCTGTTGTCCTCTCCTTCCACGAAAGGCGCGTCCACCGAAATGTGGCGTCCCGACACCTTCATCGTATCAGAGATTTTGTCCACCGGGATATCCAGTTCGTCGGCCAGCTCTTCAGGCGACGGGCGACGCTCGTTTTCCTGCTCGAACTTGGAGAAAGCTTTGCTGATTTTATTCAGCGAACCCACCTGGTTCAGCGGCAGGCGCACGATGCGCGACTGTTCGGCCAAGGCTTGCAGAATGGACTGGCGTATCCACCACACTGCATAACTGATAAATTTGAAACCACGCGTCTCGTCGAACTTCTCGGCAGCCTTAATCAGTCCTAAGTTGCCCTCGTTAATCAAGTCGGGCAGGCTTAACCCCTGGTTCTGATACTGTTTGGCCACAGATACGACAAATCGAAGATTGGCACGCGTCAATTTTTCCAATGCAGCACGGTCACCCTTGCGGATGCGCTGGGCGAGTTCTACTTCCTCTTCGACAGTAATCAAGTCCTCGCGACCGATTTCCTGCAAATACTTGTCAAGTGAAGCGCTCTCCCTGTTAGTGATACTTTTGGTAATTTTTAGTTGTCTCATCCTTCAAAACATATTAGGGTACAAAGGTACGACAAATTGCCGGATTACAAGCAAACTGTCGCAACTTTTTTCGCTCTTTATTTCTACAAAAAAGATGCCAGAAGCTTTCTCTGTCATCTTTCCGTCTTTTTCTCCAATCGAACAGAGGAATATTTCCGACATCTTGCGAAAACGCACTTCGCCAGCGTCAGCTACTTGCCAACAGACAAAGCCGCAAGCCCCAGTTTGTTGAAGCGGTAGAACATATCAATCTGTTCAGGAGTATCATTCTCCAGCAACAACAATAATTCTTTGGCAAATTCCAAATAGCCGGTGCCGTTTGCCGTTACGATACGATTGTCAGATACGGCTTGCTCGTTTCTATAACCTGCCCTATTGGTATAGTTGCTTCCTCCCCACAATTGTAGCTGTTCCAAACCGTTTCCCGTATGTTTTATCTCATTTAAGAAACCGTGTTTGGCGAGGAAAGAAGCTGCATTGCAGATAGCTCCTACAATAATCCCTTTCTCTATGGCACGGCGGACAATCGGCACGACTTTATCCGCTTCTTTTTCGTCGAGCCAACCGAAACCTCCAATTAACACCAATGCGGCATAATCATCAGGCATCGTATCAAAAGAATAGTCGGGTAAAGTATGGAAACCGCTGCATGAGCGCACAGCATCCAATGTAGGGGCTACCTCATGGTCGGCATAATTGTTTAACAACAGATATAATACCTCGTTCTTCATATTTATTTTCTTTTGATGGTTTGACATTTACGTTTGGTCATCTCTTCGGCGAAGGCTTGTTCCCCTTGTTCCTTGATATAGCGAATGCAGGCGGGACGGTCGGAATTAAACAGGAATGCGAATACTTTGCCTATCCAGTTGGAAAACAACTTGCATTCCTTGATATCATGGGGGCATTCAGCACAAGTATTGAACTTGTTTTCTTGGCAACATGAGCGGATTTTACACCAAGTTGCCTTTTCGTTTTGCTTGCATCCGGGACATTTTTCTGCCAGGAACTTACGGCAGGCTCCGCAATAAAGGCAGCAAGCGGCTATGTTTTGAGTGTCAGATACGATAGCTTTCATAAACCTCAAATTTCAATGCCTGCCAGTCCCTTTACAGGCGGTTATAAAATGCAAGAGCGTGGAACTGCCATGCTACCACGTCTAAGTTGGAGGTCGTAGGAAACCTTTGGCACGGATATGGTAATAGCAGCCCACGCTATGACGTGAGAACCACTATGCCATCTCTTGTGCCAAGTCCGAAATTTCCTACGTTTCCAACTTACAAGATAAGCATAACGCTAAAATGAGGCTTTTTTGATACTTATTTGTGCGTTTTACGATGCTTATTTAGGGGTTGAGGCTTGTGCTTTTATCCATTTAAGAACAAAATGTAAGAACAAAAAGTAATAACATTGGTGCATGAATATGGATAAGCAAGTCTTTTTAGATTTTACTGTAAGATTCAATTTGAGGCAGCGTAAACAGAATAAGCCAACACTCATTTACGCTGTTTTCTGTTTTGATAAGAAACAATACAAAATAAGCACAGGTCTAAAAATCTATCCCTCTCAATGGAATAGAGAAAAACAGATTGCAACCATCAGCAATGGGCAAACACAGCTTGACAATCGCAACAACGCTATTATAAATCGTAGATTAATAGCCATTCTTACCAAAGTTGAGGAGAAAAAAGGCTATCTTTGTGAAAATGTTGATTCTATCAGCAATATATTTCAAGAGATAAAGTTTGTTATAAATCCAAATTCTCGTAATATGGTAAGACAAGTGAAACAAGTGGCAACAACTATATTAAGTCAAATGATAGAAAAATATATAGAGCCAAAGAGTCAAAGTCTCTATATTCATTCTATAAGTTCTTTCAAGAAATTTTTAAAGGAAAAAGAATTTGAAGATAACTTGGCAAGTCTTGACGTAGATTTGTTAACCACCTATCAAGAATATCTATGTGAAAAGGGATTGCAATTTAAGACTATACATAATTACGAAGGTGCAATAATAACCTTAATATATAAAGCTAACAAAGATAGGGATATAAAAGCTAATATCAATTTAACAGGCTATGAACGCATACAAGATATGCGCAGCAAGGAACAGAGGAAAAGCAAACAAGTGCCTCTTACAGAAGCACAGTTGTTAAGTATCTATTATCTAACAGACTTATCGCAAGAGGATGAGGAAGCCAGAGATTTGTTTCTTTGTCAGTCGCTTTTAGGACAACGCATAAGCGATATGCCTAAAATTTTTAAAGGTGAATATGTAGTAAGTTCATTGGAAAGTGGAGATGAAGTTATTTCATTCAATGTACAGAAAACAGGTGAAGAGGCAGTACTTTATCTGTTTCCAATAGCCTTAAAAATTATCTTGAAATATCGTAATAATGGACTTAAATTTTACAACATATTATCTGACGAAGAAAAAGTAATCAAAAGGGCAGAAAACAAGTTGAACCAATCCATTAAACGCATTTGTCGAAAAGCAAATTTGGATAGTGATATTAACTATACAGAACAAATAGGCAAGAAAATTGTCAGCAAAAAGACAAAGTTATATAAATTGATACATACACATATTGCAAGACATACTTTCATAACTTTAATGTGCAAGTTTGGTGTGCCAAAGGATAATGTTATTATTGCAACAGCCCACACAGACGAGAAAATGATAAACGATGTTTATCTGCACGAAACAGTAGATGACAAAGGAAAAAGACTTGTCGAATCAATTAGAAATATAAAGGGAAGCGCACTATTTCAATTAAAAAGCAATCCTAATCCAATACAAGAAAAAAGCGAGTCTTCAGCAAACAGTAATTTCAATTATGAAGCTATGAAAGCTGATATTATTGCCAAGAAAGAACTTGAGGAAACGACAGCGAAGCAAAAGAATGATATCCAAACCTTGCAACAAATCTTAGCCATAGAAAGCCATAAGGCAGAAACTGCAAATAACAGTCTTACTGATATGGAAAAAGCCTTCAAATTAGGCATTGATTACAATACATTTCTTGAAATTCAAGCAGAACAAAATGACATTGCAACTTTGGCAGAAGAAGCAGACCAAATAGATATATTTGACAATCATCAACAGCCATAACTTAGGACTGCAATTATAAAATGCTTTTAGTGCCAAATAAAGCCTCATCTCTTACATAAATGGTTGAGGCTGATTGCTGTATCTTCTTACTCAGAGTACTATTTAGACCTACTTACCATATAGGTGCAATCGTTCCCTGTATATGAAAATTTTCTGATCCAAATTTTTTATTTAATCCTATCTACTTAATATTTATATAAGGGCACGCTATTTTGGCACACCCTTATCTTAAAATAAAAAATTCTATTCCTAAATACAAATGAATGAACTTATCAAGAAAAAAATCTCTTATTCATTGAAAGGTAGAAAGAAGTCAGCTACCACAAGAAAGCGCATTAGCCAAGCACTAAAAGGGCGTAAATTGTCAGAAGAACACAAGAAAAGGATCGGCCAGTCAATGCGAAAAAAGTGTATTAGCGCACCTATTAACCAACAGCCCACCAATACACCTTTGCGTAAATAAAACATAGCCTAAAGAGTTCTAAATAAGTGCTTCAAGCAAGTTATAAGATTTGCGACTCTTTTGGATGCGTACCAAACGATTTAAGGAAACCCAAAACAGCTTCATCGGCACTATAAAATATTTTGTGTAAATGGAAATACGGGATTCAGAACGAGTTCCGTATTTTTTTTATTTTATACATTTGCAAAATGAAGAAAATTAT
>CASEKR010000032.1 GCA_949288585.1 uncultured Bacteroides sp.
TGGGCAGGGGGGCATACTCCCTATGGGTGGGGGGCGGCCACGTCAGCGTTGGCGGCTGTCGCGGAAGCCCTCCATGTTCTGGTACCTCCGGCGCATCAGGCGGCGGTAGACGAAGCCAATCCACTGGCGCGAAGTCAGGATGAAGCCTATGCCGAGGACGATAAGCCCCCAGTAGGCCACGGTCTTGTCGAAGAGGACTTGTAGCGGCAGGTAGACGGCCCACGGCAGGGCGAAGGCGCCGAAACTGGCTATCTGTTGCAGCCCCGTGCCGGCGTTGTTGCGGCTGGTCATCTTGGCGTTGAGGTCGACGGTGCGGTTGTTGTAGACGGCCACCCAGAAGAAGCCGAAGTTGAGGGGGCCGGCCGTGAACAGTCCCCACGCCGCGATTTGCAGCAAAGAAAGCTTGGCGGTGGCCACGCCCGGCAGCATCAGCAGGAAGGGCAGGAGGAGGACGAGGCTGTAAAGCACGTACTTGGCGCGCAGCAAGGAGAAGATGGACTCGCGGCGCGTCATCAGCCCGTCCATGTAATTGCCCTCGTAGCCCATCAGGGTGGAGAAGGCCAGCAGGCTGACGATGACGTAGTTGTACATCACCCAGAAGTCTCTTATCTGGTAGACGTCCCAGAAGCTGATCATCGCGCTGAAGAGCAGGATGACGAGGACGATGCTGAAGAGCGACTTGCGGCACATCTTGTTCCGGAGCATCAGCTTCAGTTCCAGGCGCATGTATTCGCCCGTCATCCCGTAGCGGTCGAGGAACTTGTATTCCGAGAAAGTCTTGACCTGCACGGTGCTGTCTTCCGTCTTGTTCAGTTCGTCGTAGACCATGCGGCGGATGACGCGGCTGTCGACGAACCACAGCAGGGCGATGGCGGCCAACAGGCCGAGGAACACCCAGCCGTTGCCCGTGATGAAGCCCTCGCCCAGGTCGCGGAACCAGTCGAACACGGGGCTTTCCTCCGGCAGGAACATCCCCATGGCCAGCCCGGCGTAGACGGCCAGGGGCAGCAGTGCCCACCAGATGCGCTCGCCCATCAGCGTGCGGCACAGCAGGAACCAGTAGTTGTTCAGCAGCATCAGCAACCAGATGCCAAGCAGGTAAGTCAGTACGCCCCAGAGTCCGTAGAACTTCGTCACGGTGATGAGGGCGAAGGGCATGAACAGGAAGAGCCAGATGAAGTTGAAGCCGCTCAGCCCCGAACGGACGAGGAGGAAGTCAATCAGGCGGCTGCGCCGCACGGGCAGCAGCAGGTAGGGCTTCACCTCCTGCGTGGGCGTCTTCTGGAAGGGGAAACGCAGCAGGAAGTCCAGCGCGAGCACGAACGCCAGCCCGGAGTTGAGCACATGGTACGGCTCCACCGACCCGCCCCCGAAACCGAAGGCGAACATCGTGCCGAAGAAGATGAGGTAGCCCGCCCAAAACACGGCCCCTAGGTACACCCACAGCCGGGCGAAGCGGCTTTTGTCGTACATCGGGTGGCGCTTGTCGGCCAGGCGGCCGTGGCGGCGCAGTTCTAAGAAGAGGTTCATTGGGAATTAAGAATGAAGAATTAAGAATGAAGAATCGGGGGGGAATGAAGAATGAAGAACGAAGAATGAAGAATCTACGTTGGAAGCAGACTGCTGCGCGACAATTCTTCATTCTTCGTTCTTCGTTCTTCATTCTTCATTCTTCATTTAGTTTATTTCTCTGGCACGGTCATTACCACCGTCAGCTTGTTGCCTTGCTTCAGCAGGTCGGCGGCAAACTTGGCCACATCCTTGGCGGTCACTCCGTTGACGATGGCTTCGTAGTCCTTCGTCATGTCCTGCCCGGTGTAGAGCGTTTCCTTGATGTTGCGCAGCCAGTAGCCGTTCTCCTTCTGGTTGTCGGCGTGCTTCTTCAGCATGTACTCCTTGATTTTCTGCATCTGCTCTGCCGAGGGGCCATTCTTCGCCATCTTCTCCAGCAGGCTGACGATGAGTCCGTTCAGGTGTTCGAACTTGGCGGGGTCGGTCTGGTAGCTGATTTGCAGGACGGCCAGGTTTTGTTCGCTGGCCAGCGAGCCGCTCGCGCTGACGCCGTAGGTGCCGCCTTCCTTCTCGCGGATTTCTGCGGTGTACACCATGTCGAGGGCTTGGTCGAGGACGCTCATTAGGATGGTGTTCTTCAAGTTGTACGGGCAGTTGCCGTTGAGGACGATGGCGGTAGTGGCCATCGGCGTCTGCTGTTCCTTGGCGAATACCTTTTCCTTGGTGCCCTTGGCCAGGGTCATCAGGTTGGCCTTGTTGTAGCTTTGCTTGGCATTCTTCGCGGGCAGGGCGCCGAGGTACGTCTCGATGTAGGGGGCGATGGAGTCTATCTCTGCGTTGCCCACGAGGATGAACTGGAAGTCGCCGCAGTCGGCAAAGGCTTGGCGGTAGAGTTCGAGGATGCGGTCGTAGTCAATCTGGTCGACCATCGCGGCCTTGAGGTTGATGTAACGCTCGTTGTGGCCTTGCAGTTCGTAGCTGGCCGTGTCGCTGAAGGCAGAGAGGGGATTGGCTTCGGCGCTCTCCAACTGTGCTTTCAGGCGGGTCTTGAAGGAAGCGAAGGCTTCGTCATCCTTGCGGGGCTGGGTGATGTAGAGGTAGGTCAGTTGCATCATGGTCTCGAAGTCCTTGGGCGAGCATTTGCCGCTGACGCTCTCTTGCGTGCTGCCCACCGAGGCTGTGATGCTGGCCGTGTTGCCGGCCAGGAGCTTGGTCAGTTCGACGTTGCTGAAGTTACCCAAGCCGCCTGCGTCTACCACGCCGTTCATGGTCGAGTAGTTCAGCTTGTCCTTGGCGTCGAACAGGCTGGTGCCGCCCAGGCTGAAGCCGCTCATGCGTATCTCGTCGGCCTTGAAGTCGGTCTTCTTCACGTAGACCTTCACGCCGTTGCTGAGGGTCAGTTCCGTCGCGCCGAACAGGGCGTTGTCCTTGCGGCTGACAATCTTGCCGCCTTGGGGGGCTTCCTTTATCAGCGGTTCGTTGGATACCTTGTCTACGTAGGGTTCCAGCGCCAGCTTGGACATGGCTTTGAGGTCGGCTACGACTTCTTCCTTGGTGGGGATGACGACGCCTTCCTTGTCGGGCGCGGCGATGAAGACGGCTTGGTTGTTGCCGGTGATGAGTTTCTTGACGGCCTGGTTGATGACGTCCACGGAGAGGGTGGGCGCCAGTAGGTTCAGCGCGCTACATTCGAACTCGATGCCGGGCATGGGTTCGGCGTGGAGGAAGTGCTGGAGGCACTCGTTGACGTAGCGTTCGTTGTTGGTATTCTCGCGTTCGTTGTATTGCGTTTGCAGGCTTGTCAGGATGTTGGCGCGGGCGCGGGCATATTCGCTTTCGGTGAAGCCGTAGCGGCGGACGCGCTCAACCTCGGCCAGCAGGACTTTGAGGGCGTCGGACAGACCGTCATCTTTGCAGTAGGCGCTGATGTTGAAGGCTTTCTTGGTGCCGGCGATGAAGAAGTCGCCGTCGGGCGAGCAGCCGGCCATGTTGAAGGGCGGATTGGGCGACTGGGCCAGTTCGCTGAAGCGTTCGTTCAGCATGGCGGCGATGGCGGAGGTTGTGTAGTTCATGGCCAAGTATGGCACGTGGGCCTTCAGGCTGTCGGGCATGGCGTCGTGCTTGAAGTAGATGTCTACGATGGGCACGTCCACTTCCTTGTCTTTGCCGATGTAGACGATGGGCTCCTCATTGTCGGCAACGGGATACCAGATGCGTTCGGCGCGGTTCTCAGGCAGGGGAATGTCGGCGAAGAGCGCCTTGACTTTCTGCTCCATCTGGTCGACGTCGATGTCGCCCACGATGATGATGCCTTGCAGGTCGGGGCGGTACCACTTGGCGTAGTAGTCGCGGATAGCCTGGTAGGGGAAGTTGTTGATGACATCTATGCTGCCGATGGGCATACAGTCTGCGTACTTCGAGCCAGGGTAGAGCACAGGCTGCGCTTCGGTCCAGAGGCGCATCAGTCCGCTGTTGCGGCTGCGCCACTCTTCGCGGATGACGCCGCGCTCCTTGTCAATCTCTTCGTCGGCCAGGAGGATGGAGTTGCTCCAGTCGTGCAGGATGAGCAGGCAGGAGTCGACGGTGGCGGCGTCGGTGCTGGGCACATTACTTATATTATATACCGTCTCGTCCACCGAGGTGTAGGCGTTGAGGTTGGTGCCGAACTTGATGCCTTTCGTTTCGCACCATTGCACGATGCCCAGGCCGCGTTCGTCGCCGGGGAAGTTCTTCGTGCCGTTGAAGGCCATGTGCTCCAGGAAGTGGGCCAGGCCGCGCTGTTGGGGTTCTTCGAGGATGGAGCCTACCTTCTGCGCGATGTAGAACTCTACGCGGTTTTCGGGTTTCTCGTTGTGGCGGATGTAGTAGGTCAATCCGTTGTCCAGTTTGCCGACGCGGACGGCCGGATCCATCGGCATGAGGGTCGGCCGATGTTGGGCGGCCGCTTGTTGCAGGCCGAGGCACAGGATGAGTGCCGCGAGCCAAAGTCTTTGTGTCAATCGTTTCATGCTGTTATGTTCTTTAAAACGTTTTGCCTTATCTGTCGCCCCGCCCGGCGTGAAATCACAGGGGGAGGGACGTTTTTTTCTGTCCGGGGGGGATGTGCATTCCTTACTCCTCGCGGATGGCGCGGCGGATGCGCACGAGCCTTTCGAGCAGTCCCTCCAGCAGGTCTAGACGAAGCATGTTGGCCCCGTCGCTCTTGGCCACGGCGGGATTCTCGTGCGTCTCGATGAAGAGGCCGTCGGCTCCCACGGCGATGCCGGCGCGGGCGATGGTCTCGATGAGTTGCGGCATGCCGCCCGTCACTCCGCCCGCCTGGTTAGGCTGTTGCAGGGAGTGCGTCGCGTCGAGGACGACCGGGTAGCCGTAGGCCTGCATCTCCGGGATGCCCCGGTAGTCCACGACGAGGTCCTGGTAGCCGAAGGTCGTGCCGCGCTCGGTCAGCAGGATGTCCGCGTCGCCCGCCTCGGCCACCTTTTCGGCGGCGAAGTGCATGGCCTGGGGCGAGAGGAACTGGCCTTTCTTGATGTTCACCGTCCGTCCCGTCTGCGCGGCGGCCACCAAGAGGTCTGTCTGGCGGCAGAGGAAGGCGGGTATCTGGAGAATGTCGACATACTCGGCCGCTACCTTTGCTTCGGGCGCGGAATGGATGTCGGTGACGGTGGGGATGCCGAAGGTATCATGCACCTTGCGGAGTATCTTCAGTGCCTTCTCGTCGCCGATGCCCGTGAACGAGTCCAGGCGCGAGCGGTTGGCCTTGCGGTACGAGCCTTTGAAGACATAGGGAATGCCGAGGCGCGTAGTTACGCGGCCGATGTGTTCGGCGATGCGCAGGGCCATGTCTTCGCCTTCGATGACGCAGGGGCCTGCCAGCAGGAAGAAGTTGCCGGCGGGGTTGTTCTTGAGTTGTTCGGATAGTTTCATGCTTTATATGATGCTTTAATGGGTTTACGGGATAATCAGCGTGACGGCCTCGTGGAGGATGCCGATGTTGAGCGGGAAGTGCCGCTCGAGGATGCGGCCGTCCAGGTCGACCACGGCGTTGCGGGCGCGCAAGACCCTGACTTCGCGGGTGCGGAAGGGCTTGACGAGGCGGTGGTTGAGGATGCGCCCCTGGATGAGCATCCACAGGCCGCCCCACAGTTGGCGCAGTTCCGGGCGGTAGATGACGGAGACGTCCAGCCAGCCGTTGTAGGGTACGGCGCTGGGCACCTGCCCGTAGCCCGTGGCGCTGCCGATGCAGACGGTCATGATGCGCCCCCGGATGTGTTCGCCGTTTATTTTCAGGTGCATGCGGTAGAGCTTGCGTTCGAATATGAGGGAGAGGAAGGCCATGAAATAGGACAGGTACTTCACGCCCCAGAACCGCTTGCACTGGTCGGTCACCTTCACAATCCTCGCCCCCAGTCCGATGTTGATGGCGTTCAGGAAGTAGCGCGTCACGTGCTGCTGGCCGTCGTAGTACTGGCACGTGCCCACGTCGATGCGCCTCCTCCGTCCCCGGATGAGGCAGTCCACCGCCTCGCGGTAGTCGTCGCCCAGTTCCCAGTAGTCGGCGAAGTCGTTGCCGATGCCGTTGGGGATGATGCCCAGGGCGATGTCTTCCTTGCGGGGGGCGTCGGAGCGCATGATGCCGTTGATGGCGTCGTTCAGCGCGCCGTCTCCCCCGACGACGACGATGGTGCGGTAGCCGTTGGCGGCCAGGATGCCGGCCAGGCGTTCCACTGCGCCGAACCCTTCGGACTGCACGTAGTCGTAGGCCACGCCCCGGCTGTCCATGTATTCCTTAATCTCTTTCCAGCGTTTCTGCACCTTGCGGGTGCCTGCCTTGGGGTTGTAGATGATGCCCCATTTCTCGGTATTTGCGTTCATGTTTCCGACGGTTGTGTTAAGTGGTGAGACGATGTGGTTGCTTCTTTCTCTTCTTCCAGCAGGCGGCAGACGGCGTCCACCTTCGCGGCCGTGGGCAGCGAGGCGTCTATCCAGTGGATGCGGAATCCGCGCCGCTCCATGCCCCTGAACCAAGTCATCTGCCGCTTGGCAAACTGGTGGATGGCCGTCTCCAGCCGTTCCACCATTTCGTCGTAGGCCATCTGTCCGGTGGCGTAGAGCGTGAGGAATTTGTATTCCAGCCCGTAGTACATCAAGTCTTCGGGTGCGATGCCCTCGTCCAGCAGGCGGCGCACTTCGTCCACCATTCCTTCGTCCAGCCGCTGGCGCAACCGCAGGCTGATGCGCCGCCTGCGCTCGTCGCGTCCGATGTCGACGCCCACGATGAGGCTCTCCAGTCGGGGGAAGGGTCGTTCCTCGGCGGGCGCGTGGCGGTAGTATTCTTCTATTTCGATGGCGCGGACGGCGCGTTTGGGCGTATCCACGTCGGTGGTGTTGTGCAGCGTCTTATAGGTTTTCAGCAATGCCGTCAGTTCTTCCAGCGTCTTTCCGGCCAGGGCGGCCCGCAGTTCCGGGTTCTCGGGGACGGGCAGCAGGCGGTAGCCCCGCAGGACGGACTCCAGGTACAGCCCCGTGCCGCCGCACACGATGGGCAGGCGGCCCCGCCCCCGGATGTCGTCGTAAGCCCGCAGGAAGTCGCGCTGGTATTCGAACAGGTTGTACTTCGTGCCCGGCTCGGCAATGTCGATGAGGTGGTAGGGCACTTGGCGGCCGTCCACCACGTAGTCGCCCAGGTCCTTGCCCGTCCCTATGTCCATGCGGCGGTACACCTGGCGCGAGTCGGCGCTGATGATTTCCGTGCCAAGCCTGGCAGCCAGGGCGGCGGCCAGCGTGGTTTTGCCCGATGCGGTGGGGCCTAATATCGCGATTAAGTCAGGGGTAGGCATATAGTCGTAGTGCGGTTGGTTCTGGTTACGGACACAAAGATAAGGCAAAATCGGATAGGATGGGCAAAAGTTTTGCCTAAAAAACGCTGTTTGCCTCGCCTGCGGCGGGCGTTTGTCCCGAGTGCGGTGAACGTTTGTCCCGAGTGCGGTGGAGACAAATGTTTAGTGCGGCGGACGGAAATGCCCGGTGCGGTGGAGGGAAGCGTTTCGCGCGCCGAAATGAAAAAGGACGTGAATGGGATGCCTGTTTCTCTTAAAATATGTTGTAAAACATACTTTTTTAGCCGAATCCTTTGCAAGTGTCGGAAAAGTCCGTACCTTTGCATCGTGTTTTTCATGGTATTAGATTTAAGGTTAACAAAGGTTGGGCTCAGCGGAGCCCTTTTTTTATGCCCGTACCCTTCCTGTCCCCTCCGGGAGATGGGCGGGCGGTACAAAAAAACGGCTTGCCCGGACTGATGGGCAAGCCGTGATGCTTATAACTGGTTCTTCAAGTTCAATATGTGGCAGGCCACCAAGGCGGCCGTCTCCGTCCGCAGGCGCGACGGCCCGAGGCTGACGGGCGTGAAGCCCGCTTCTTCGGCCAGGCGGACTTCTTCTTCGCTGAAGTCTCCTTCCGGCCCTATCAGCACGAGGGCGTCTTCCCCCTGGCGCACCACGTCTTTCAGCGGAGGTTTCTCGCCAGGATAGCAGTGCGCTATGAATTTCTGCCCTCCGAAAGGCCTGGCGATGAACGCTTTGAAGTCCGTCATCCCGTTCAGGAGGGGTATCCTTGCTTTGAGCGACTGCTTGACGGCCGACACCAGAATCTTGGCGATGCGCTCGGTCTTGACAACCTTGCGTTCGGAGAAGCGGCAGTCCAGGAACGTCAGTTCGTCCAGTCCAATCTCCGTCGCTTTCTCGGCCAGCCACTCAATGCGGTCCATGTTTTTGGTGGGCGCCAAGGCGATGTGCAGATGCCCGCTCCACAGAGGGGCTTGGGGCTTTGTCTCCAGGATGTCTACCAGGCAGCGTTTGTGTGCCGCCAGGCTGATGCGGGCGTGGTAGAAGTTGCCCGTGCCGTCGGTCAGCATGATTTCGTCGCCCGCCTGGAGGCGCAGCACGCGCAGGGCGTGGGCGGCTTCTTCTTCGGGCAATTCGTGCGATGTCCGGATGTCCGGTGTGTAAAAGATGTGCATGTCGTATGGTTATGGCGTGTGTAGTTGCTTGAGGCGGTCGCGCAAGAGGGCGGCTTGTTCGTAGTCTTCTTCGTCGATGGCTTTCTGCAAGGCGGCTTTCAGTGAAGCCTCGTTCTGCTTCCGCCGTTCTTCTTCGGTTATTTCCACCGGCTCGTCGTTCAGGGGCGGGACGCATTCCTGTTGCAGGAGTTCGTCGTAAATGAGGATGGGGGCTCCCATGCGCATGCACAAAGCCACGGCGTCGCTGGTGCGCGAATCGACGCGCAGGATGACCTCGTTCGAGCGCAAGTATATATAAGAATAGAAGACGCCCCGGTCGGCCTTATAAATCAGTGCGCGCAGCAGGCGGATGCCCAGTGCGTCCAGCACCGAGGCGAACAACATGTGCGTCAGGGGGCGGGGCGGCTGGATGCCACGTATCTCGAGCGCAATGGTCTGCGCCTCCGACACGCCGATGACGACGGGGAGCCGGCGCTTGCCCCCGGTCTCGGTGAGCAACAGCGTATAGGTCCCGGGTTGGGCGTAGTTGTTGCTGAGGCTCGACACGTGCAGTTCTGTCTTCTTTCGCTCCATGCGTTCTTCCTCCATTTCCTATTTGAGTTTCTCGGGACTGTGCTTGTAGCGGAACACCACGGCGAACACCAGGGCGAGCGCCAGGGCGTAAGCGGCAAAAATCATCCATATCGGCGTCCACTCGCGGCTGACGACCCCTCCGCCTTCGGCATAGACGGAAAACAAGTCTACCACCGCGCCGCTGGCGTAACCGCCCACGAAGGCTCCGATGCCGTTGGTCATCATGAAGAACAAGCCCTGCGCGCTGGCCCGGATGCCGGAGTGCGCCTCCATCTCGGTGAACAGCGAGCCAGACACGTTGAAGAAGTCGAAAGCCATGCCGTAGACAATCATCGACAGGATGAGCATCCACAGTCCGTCGCCCGGGTTGCCCAGCCCGAACAGCCCGAAGCGGAACACCCACGCCACCATGCTGATGAGCATGACGCGCTTGATGCCGAAGCGGCGCAGGAAGAATGGAATGGCCAGGATGAATAATGTTTCGCTCATTTGCGACATGGAAAGCAGTATGACGGAATGCTTGACGCCAAACGAGTCGGCGTATTCGGGCATACTGGCGAAGGAACTGAGGAACGTGTCACCGTAGGTGTTTGTAATCTGGAGGGCGGCGCCCAGCAGCATGGAGAAGAGGAAGAAGATGGCCATCTTCTTTTGCTTGAACAGCACGAGGGCGTCCAGCCCGAAGGCGGACAGCCATGTCTTCTTTTCGTTATGTTCGGGCGGGCAGGGGGGCAACGTGAAGGCGTACAAACCCAACACGACTGCCGAGATAGCCGCCACGTACAATTGCGCCGCGCTGTGCTTGAATCCGGTCAGGTCGACCAGCCACATGGCGCAGATGAACCCCACCGTGCCCCATACGCGGATGGGGGGGAAGTCTTTCACCAAGTCGAGTTTGTACTTCTCCAGCGCATTGTAGGACACCGTGTTGGCCAGGGAAAGCGTGGGCATGTAGGCCAGCAGGTTGAGCAGCATGGATATGTACATCTGTTCGTAGGTGGTGGCGGTCGAGGCGTAGAACAGGGCGCCCGCTCCTATCAGGTGGAGCAGCCCGTACAGCTTCTCGGCGTTGACCCACTTGTCGGCGATGATGCCCGTCAGCCCCGGCATGAACAAGGCGGCAATGCCCATCGTGGCAAAGATTTGTCCGATTTCTCCGCCTTCAAAGTGCAGCGTGTTGTTCATGTAGCTGCCCAATGAGATGAGCCATGCGCCCCAGACGAAGAATTGCAGGAATTGCATGGCCGTCAGTCTTATCTTTATGCTCATAGTGTATGTTTTTTGACGGTTGTTGCTCCGTAGTTGTTGCTATTAGCTGCAAATGTACAATGTCGGCGGGAAAAAAACAAGCCTGCGCGGGGGAAAAAGATGGGAGGCGGCGGAAGCGAGGGTATATAAAAAAAGAAGGGTATCTATCCCAGACACCCAATCTTTGTTAACCTTAAATCTAATACCATGAAAAACACAGTGCAAAGGTAAGGGTTTTGTGTTATGTAGCATAATAACTAAGCAAAAATCTGCTTTTCTTTAACTCTTATTAATGGATTGCGCCTCTTTTATACGTTCGTTTACATAATCCGGCGCATTTTCCAACGGTTACTCCACGTAAAGCACCAGTCCTTTCAGGTATTCTCCCTCGGGATGGTAGATGTTGACCGGGTGGTCGGCGGGCTGGGTCAGTTGGTGGAGGATGCGCACGCTGCGGCCGGATTGTGCGGCAGCCGTGAAGACGGCGGTGCGGAACTGCTCCTTGCTGACGGCCTGCGAGCAGGAGAAGGTGAAGAGTATGCCTCCCGGGCGGATTTTCTCGAAGGCGCGGGCATTGAGCTTGCGGTAGCCCTGGAGGGCGTTGTGCAGGGCGTCGCGGTGTTTGGCAAAGGCGGGCGGGTCGAGCACGACGAGGTCGTAGTCGCCTGTCTCCATGCGGTCGAGGAATTTGAAGGCGTCTTCGGCGAAGGCCGTGTGGCGCGCGTCGCCGGGGAAGTTCAGTTCGATGTTTTTGTTGGTCAGGTCGATGGCTTTGGCCGAACTGTCTACGGAGTGGACGGCCAAGGCGCCGCCGCGCATGGCGTAGACGGAGAAGCCGCCGGTGTAGCAGAACATGTTCAGCACGCGGCGTCCGTGGGCGTAGCGTTCCAGCAGGGCGCGGTTCTCGCGTTGGTCGACGAAGAAGCCTGTCTTTTGGCCTTTCAGCCAGTCTATGTGGAAGCGCAGACCGTATTCCGTGGCGACGTTGTCGGCGCTTCCGCCGCGCAGGAAGCCGTTTTCGGGGTAGAGGTCGGCCTTGTAGGGCAGGGTGGTTTCCGATTTGTAGTAGATGTTGTCGATTTCTTCCTGCAAGGTGTCGGCCAGCGCTTCGGCGATGTCCATGCGGTCGAGGTGCATCCCGGCGGAGTGTGCCTGCATGACGGCGGTGCGGGCGTAGACGTCGACGACCAGTCCGGGCAGGTTGTCTCCTTCGCCGTGCACGAGGCGGTAGGTGTTGTTGTCGGCGCGCCCGATGAGTCCGATGCTGCGGCGCATGTCGCGGGCGATCCGGAGCTTGCGGCGCCAGAAGTCGGTGTCGATTGCTTCTTCCTGGCGGAAGGAGAGCACCCGCACGGCGATGCTGCCTATTTGGAAATGGCCTTTGGCGATGAACTGCCGGCCGGAGGTGTAGACTTCGACCACTTCGCCTTCTTCGGGCTGCCCGTCCATGCGGGCGATGGCTCCGGAGAATATCCACGGGTGGAAGCGTTTCAGCGATTCTTCCTTGCCGGGTTTCAGGTAGACTTTATACATATATGTAGGGTCAGTTAGGGTTATCTTTGTCTGCTATTTCGAAGTCGCCGCTCTGCTTCAGTTCCTGCAGGCGCCGGTAGATGTTGAGGCAGGCCCAGGCGTCGGTGGCGGCATAGAGTTTCTGCGGTTCGGTCAGGGTGTCGGCCTCCCAGTTGGTGAGGCGTTGTGTCTTGGAGATTTTTTCCCCGAAGAGGATGCCGTATATCTTTTGCAGGCTTTTGTCTTCGATGCCGAAGGCGCGCACGTACTCTTGCAGTTCGATGTAGGCGTGCGCCTCGAAAGGGGCGCGCTTGTGCAGCATCATGAAGTCGTCTTTCAGCGAGAGTCCTATCTTGGTGACGTGGGGGCTTTCCAGCAGTTGGATGACGGGCAGGGTCAGCCCCGTCAGGTTGAGGCGGAACAGGAAGCAATGTTCGTCGGACGAGACTTGCAGCAGGGCTACTTTGTGGGGTTTCCCTTTGGAGAAGGAGGGGCGCGTTTCGCTGTCGATGCCCACCAGCGGGCATTGTTTCAGGTAGGCGACGGCCCGTTCCGCTTCCTGCGGGGTCTGCACCACGTGTATCTTTCCCGGGAAGGTGGCTTTGGGAAAGTCTTGCAGGGCTTCTTTGTCTATCTTTCTTTGTATGATCATTGTGGGGTGGATTAAGGGCGCGGCGCGCCGTCGGGTTCGTCGTAAAAGCCGTCGTCCGCAGCCGCGTCGTCCTCGTCGTCTTCGTCGTCGCCTTGGGCGTACCTGGCTTCGTGGAGGGCTCGCAGGGTGTTGACCAGTTTCTGCCCCCAGTACAGGCGGAAGTTCTCTTGGCAGATGGCCAGGGCGTCGTGCATCTTTGTATTCAGCCCGAGGCTGAATACAAAGATGAAGTCTTTGACGTCCTGGTAGATGTCGGCCAGGTCTTCCGAGATGTAGCGGGTGATGGGCTGGTCGCTGTACTTCATTTCTTCGACGAAGACGTCCAGGTAGTCGTCGCGTTCGGCCAGGATGCCGGCCAGCATCTGGCGCAGCGCTTCGTAGGACTCTTCCGTCACGCAGTGCTCGAGTTCTTCGTCGCCCATCGGCTCGCACGGGGGCAGCAGGGTGGCCTTCAGGTAGAGCAGGGGGAGCATCTTCAGGGCCGTGTCGACAAAGGCGGCGCGGCGCATTCCCTCGGCCCGTTCCAGGAACTTGCAGAACTCGGCGGCCACGGTGACGAACTCCACGACGTTGCGGTCGAATATCGTTTGGCTTTCTTTTTTCATTTCTTTCTGTTATTCTCTTGCAAAGGTAATGCAAATTGGGGGGAGTCGCAAATTTCGTTTTGACAAAGTTTTCTTTCCCCGGGATTGGACGGCCTGGCGGAGGCGGTTTTCGCGGGGCGGGGAAAGGCAGTTTGCGCCGGGTGCGGACGGCGTTTGCGCCGAGTGCGGAGGGTGTTTGTCCCGAGTGCGTCAAACGGAAATCCCGGGTGCACTCGGTGCAAGCGTCCTCCGCACCCCGTCCAGAGGGCCTTGTGGGGCGGGAAAAATGTTTCGGGGCGTCCGGAATGAAAAAATGCCGGGAGGCTGGTTTTATTTCCCAATATTATTAATTATATTTGCCCTTGACAAACTGTGTGTTTCATTTAAACCAGAAGAATTGATTATGGAAGATAAATTCGTAGTGAATATTGGCCGCCAGCTGGGCAGCGGCGGACGCGAGATAGGCGAGAAACTGGCCACGCGGCTGGGCATCTCTTTCTATGACAAGGAACTCATCACGCTGGCTTCGGAAGAGAGCGGCTTGTGCAGCGAGTTTTTCGAGCGGGCCGACGAGCGTCCCTCGCAAGGCTTCGTGGGCGGATGGTTCGGGGTGCGATTCCCGTTCATCACCGACGGGTCGGTGCCGGTCGGCAATTGCCTGAGCAACGATTCCTTGTTCAAGGTGCAGAGCGACGTAATCCGCCGCCTGGCTGCCGAGAAGTCGTGCCTCTTCGTCGGGCGTTGCGCCGACTACATCCTGCGCGAGCATCCGCGCTGTGCCAACATCTTTATTTCTTCCACCCGGGAAGACCGCATCGCCCGCCTGTGCCGCATCCATGGTTTCGGCGAGCAGGAGGCGGAGAGCATGATGGCGAAGGCGGACAAGAAGCGTTCGGAGTATTACAATTATTACAGCTACAAGACGTGGGGCGCTGCGGCGTCCTACCACCTTTGCATCGACTCGTCCGTGCTGGGCATAGACGGCACCGTCGACTTCGTGGAGGAGTTCGTGCGGAAGAAGCTTTCGCTCTGAACCGGAGCGGGGCGTGCGGACAAACGAAGAGCGGCTGCGTGGACTTATTTGCCACGCAGCCGCTCTTGTCTTTAGCTATGTATCAAGGGATAGCCCTCTACATCATTGTCAGCAGAATCATCTGGCCAGCCAGGATGCGCAGGAACATCGTGAGCGGGTAAACCGTCGAGTAACCTACGGACGGCGCCGGGTTGCCGGCCACCTGGTTGGAGTAGGCCAGTGCGGGAGGGTCGGTGGTCGCGCCGCCGATAAGGCCCATGAGGATGAAGTAGTTGACCTTGTAGTACGCTCTCGCGAAGATGCCCACCGCCAGCAGGGGAATGATGGTGATGAGGAAGCCCCAGAGCACGTACAGCAATCCGTCGCCTTGCAGCACCGTCTGCACGAACTGGCCGCCTGCGTCGATGCCCACGCTGGCCAGGAAGAGCACGAGGCCGATTTCACGCAGCATCAGGTTGGCGCTCGTGGTGGTATAGGTGACGAGCTTCATCTTGTATCCGAAGCGTCCGATGAGGATGGCCACTACCAGCGGGCCGCCGGCCAGGCCCAGCTTGACGGGCGTCGGCATGCCGGGGAAGGAGATGGGCAGGCTGCCCACGAGTATGCCCAGGAACAGTCCGACGAAGATGGTGATGATGTTCGGCGTGTTGAGGCTCTTCATCTGGTTGCCCAGCACGAGGGCCACGCTATTCACGGCATCTTCGCGGCCTACCACCATCAGGCGGTCGCCCACTTGCAGGGTCAGGTTGGGGGAAGCGAAGAGTTCCATGCCCGAACGGGTGATGCGGGTAACGGTGACGCCGTAGGAACTGCGGAAGTGCATGTCGCCCAGTTTCTTGCCGTTGATGTTGGATTTGGTGATGATGACGCGCCGCGATACCACCGGCAGGTCCTGGTGATCCCAGTCTACCTCGACTTCCCGCCCGATGAAGGCGGTGATGGCTTCGGCGTCTTCTTCGGAGCAGACCATGAAGAGTTGGTCGCCGGTGCAGAACTTGGTGTCTTGGTCAGGGATGATGACGTGGCCTTCGTGGCGGAGGCGCGAGCAGACGAACGGGCGTCCCAGGAACTCTTTCACCTGGAGCAGCCGTTTGCCGTCGATGGCTTCGTTGCGGACTTCGAGGGTCATCATGTGCGGCTTCTGTTTCTCTTCTTCTTCGTTGTGCGAGAGTTGGGCCTCTTCCTTGGCGAAGTCGATGTGGAAGATGTAGCGGATGGCGATGATGGAACCGATGATGCCCAGCACGCCCAGCGGATAGGCGCAGGCATAGCCCAAGGCGATGGGGTCGCCGGCATAGTGCAGTTGGTTGAGGGCCTCCTGCGCGGCGCCGAGTCCCGGGGTGTTGGTGACGGCTCCGTAGAGGATACCCACCATCATGGGCAATTCCACGCGCCCGTTGGCAGCGAAGTAGATGGTAAGGGCTACGACGATGTTGAGCACGATAATCATCACCGCCAGCAGGTTCAGCGTCATGCCTCCTTTCTTGAAGGAAGTGAAGAACGACGGACCTACCTGCAGGCCGATGCAGAAGACGAACAGCGTCAGGCCGAACTCACGCAGGAAATGCAGGATGGGCGTCGACACCGTGAAACCGAAGTGCCCGACCAGGATGCCCATGAAGAGCACGAAGGTCACCCCCAGCGAGATACCTGCCACTTTGATTTTGCCCAGCATGACTCCTGTCGCTATCACGAAAGAGTAGAGGAAGACGATATGGGCAACGGAGGAAGAATCCCATAGTAAACTGTTAAACCAATCCATAGTCTGTATAGTGTTAATAGATTATAAAGTGCAGATTAACGGGTGCAAAAGTACTCAATACGTGCGAAGATGGCAAGCGAAAGCGGAAGAAAAAAAGAATTTCCATGAAAAAGGAGCAACAGCCCCGCCTGTCTGCTCGTCTTCAAAGTGTTGCCTGCTGCCCGGTCGGACGTGGAACGCGCGCCTGGGGCTGCTTCACGTCGGCGTATGCCCCTTTTTAGGGCGGCGAATGGAAAAAAATAAGCAAGAGATGCCCCCCTAACCGACTAATTCCTTATATTTGCAGGACAAAGTGAATTTGCACTTATTTCAACCTACATTTGTAATAAATAAATTAACTATGGCAGAAAACAAAGAGAAACTCTTCTCTGACTTCCCGTCCGTCAGCACCGAAGCGTGGATGGAGAAAGTCACGGCAGACCTGAAAGGAGCCGACTTCGAGAAGAAACTTGTTTGGCGGACAAACGAAGGATTCAATGTGAAACCCTTCTATCGCCGTGAAGACTTGGACGGGCTGAAGACGACGGACGCCTTGCCCGGAGAATTTCCGTACTTGCGTGGCAACAAGAAAGACGACAACTCCTGGCTCATCCGGCAGGACATCCGCGTGGAAGACCCGGCGGAGGCCAACGCCAAGGCTCTGGATATCCTGAACCGGGGCGTGGACTCGCTGGGATTCAGCGTCAAGGCCAAGCAACTGGACGAAACTTACCTGGAAACCCTCCTGAAGGACATTTGCGCCGAGTGTGTGGAACTGAACTTCTCCACCTGCCAGGGGCATGTCGTCGAACTGGCGCAGATGCTGGTGGCTTACTTCAAGAAACATGGCTATGACCTCGCCAAACTCCGTGGCTCGATTGCTTACGACCCGCTGGGCAAGATGCTTTCCAAGGGAAAAGAACGCACCTCGCTGGCCGAGGCAGGCAAAGCCCTGCTGGAAGTCTCCGCAGAACTTCCGGGCTACCAGGTCTTGGGCGTAGACGCTTCTCTGCTTTGCAATGCCGGCGCCTACATCTACCAGGAACTGGGCTATGCGTTGGCTTGGGGCAACGAGTATCTGAACGTGCTGTCTGAGGCCGGCGTGCCCGCAAAGGTAGTGGCCAAGAACATTAAGTTCAACTTCGGAGTCTCTTCCAATTATTTCATGGAAATAGCCAAGTTCCGCGCCGCCCGTATGCTTTGGGCCGACATCGTGGAGCAATACTTGGCCGAAGGCGATTGCAAGTGCGCCGCCAAGATGCACATCCACGCCGAGACTTCCAAGTTCAATCTGACCCTGTTCGATTCTTACGTTAACTTGCTCCGCACGCAGACGGAAGCCATGAGCGCAGCGTTGGCCGGCGTGGACTCCATGACCGTGCTTCCTTTCGACTCCGCCTACGAGACTCCCACCGAATTTTCCGAACGTCTGGCCCGCAACCAGCAACTCCTCCTCCGCGAAGAGTCGCACTTCGACAAGGTGGTCGACCCGGCCGGCGGTTCTTATTATATCGAAAACCTGACCGCCTCCATCGCCGCCCAAGCCTGGAAACTCTTCCTCGCTGTGGAAGAAGAAGGCGGCTTCTACGCATCGGTCAAAGCCGGAAAAGTGCAGGAAACCGTCAATGCCAGCAACCGCGCCCGCCACGAAGCCGTGGCACGCCGGAAAGAAATCCTCTTGGGCACCAACCAATATCCGAACTTTACGGAACTGGCCGACGGCAAACAACCGTTGGAAGCCGCTTGTTGCTGTGGCGGTCATGAACATACCTGCGAGAAGGATTGCGCTTCGCTCGATTTCTCTCGGGCTGCCAGTGAATTTGAGGCTCTTCGTCTGCAAACCGAACAGAGCGGCAAGCGCCCCCGCGCCTTTATGCTCACCATCGGCAACCTGGCCATGCGTCAGGCGCGCGCCCAGTTCTCGTGCAACTTCCTGGCTTGCGCCGGCTACGAGGTCATCGACAACCTGGGCTTCTCCTCCGTGCAAGAGGGTATTGATGCCGCTCTCGCTGCCAAGGCGGACATCGTGGTGCTCTGCTCCAGCGATGACGAGTATGCCGAGTATGCCATCCCTGCTTACCAGGCTCTGGCCGGACGCGCCATGTTCATCGTGGCCGGTGCTCCCGCCTGCATGGACGAACTGAAGGCTGCCGGCATCGAGAACTTCATCCATGTTCGCGTCAATGTGCTGCAGACTTTAAAGGAATACAATGCTAAATTATTAAGTTAACAAGGGGACAAGGAGATAAGATACAAGGCATAGCCTTGTCAACTTGTTGACTGAATCCTCGTCAACTATAAATGACAATGAGAAAAGATTTCAAGAACATCGATATATACGCCGACTTCAAGCCCGCCAACGGGGCTGAGTGGCAAAAGGCCAACGGTATCCAGCCTAACTGGAAAACGCCGGAACACATCGAAGTGAAGCCTGTTTATACTAAAGAAGACTTGGAAGGCATGGAGCACCTGGATTATGCCGCCGGCGTGCCGCCCTACCTGCGCGGCCCATACTCGACGATGTACGTGATGCGCCCCTGGACTATCCGCCAGTATGCCGGCTTCTCCACCGCCGAAGAATCCAATGCCTTCTACCGTCGCAACTTGGCCAGTGGCCAGAAGGGGCTTTCCGTGGCCTTCGACCTGCCCACGCACCGTGGCTACGACCCGGACAACGAGCGCGTGGTGGGTGACGTCGGCAAGGCAGGCGTTTCCATCTGCTCGCTGGAGAACATGAAAGTGCTGTTTGACGGCATCCCCTTGAATAAGATGTCCGTCTCTATGACGATGAACGGTGCCGTGCTGCCCGTCATGGCCTTCTACATCAATGCCGGGCTGGAACAAGGCGCTAAGCTGGAAGAAATGGCCGGCACCATCCAGAACGATATCCTGAAGGAATTTATGGTGCGCAACACCTATATTTATCCGCCTGCATTCTCCATGAAGATTATCTCCGACATCTTCGAGTACACCTCGCAGAAGATGCCGAAGTTCAACTCCATCTCCATCTCCGGATACCACATGCAGGAAGCCGGTGCTACGGCCGACATCGAATTGGCCTACACCTTGGCTGACGGTCTGGAATACCTGCGCGCCGGCGTCAATGCAGGATTGGACATTGACGCCTTTGCCCCGCGCCTTTCCTTCTTCTGGGCCATCGGGACGAACCACTTCATGGAAATTGCCAAGATGCGCGCCGCCCGTATGCTGTGGGCGAAGATTGTGAAGCAGTTCAACCCGAAGAATCCGAAGTCGCTGGCGTTGCGCACGCACTCGCAGACTTCCGGCTGGTCACTTACCGAGCAAGACCCCTTCAACAATGTGGGTCGTACTTGCATCGAGGCCATGGCCGCCGCCTTGGGACATACGCAATCCCTGCACACCAACGCCTTGGACGAGGCCATCGCTCTGCCCACCGACTTCTCGGCTCGCATCGCCCGTAACACGCAGATTTATATTCAGGAAGAAACCAACATCTGCAGAAGCGTAGACCCCTGGGCAGGCTCTTATTACGTGGAGTCGCTGACCAACGAGATTGCGAAGAAAGCCTGGGAGCACATCCAGGAGATTGAGAAGTTGGGCGGCATGGCCAAGGCTATCGAGACGGGTATCCCCAAGATGCGTATCGAGGAAGCGGCCGCACGCACCCAGGCTCGTATCGACAGTGGCACGCAAACCATTGTCGGCGTCAACAAGTACCGCCTGGACAAGGAAGCTCCCATCGACATCCTCGAGATTGACAATACCGCCGTGCGCCAGGAGCAGGTGGAGAACCTGGAGAAGTTGAAAGCCAACCGCAACCAGGCCGACGTAGACAAGGCGTTGGATGCTATCACCGAATGCGTGCGCACCGGTCAGGGCAACCTGCTGGAATTGGCTGTCGAGGCTGCCCGCGTGCGGGCCACGTTGGGTGAAATCTCCTATGCGTGCGAGAAAGTAGTAGGACGTTACAAAGCAATCATCAGAACCATATCAGGCGTGTATTCATCAGAAAGTAAGAACGATGCAGACTTCGCCAAGGCTTGTGAACTGTGCGAGAAGTTTGCCAAGAAAGAGGGTCGCCAGCCGCGTATCATGATCGCGAAGATGGGTCAGGACGGACACGACCGTGGTGCAAAGGTTGTAGCAACGGGTTATGCCGACTGCGGTTTCGACGTGGACATGGGGCCGCTGTTCCAGACGCCGGCCGAAGCTGCGCGCGAGGCCGTGGAGAACGACGTTCATGCTGTGGGCGTGTCGTCGCTGGCTGCCGGGCATAAGACGCTCATCCCGCAACTGCTGGATGAACTGAAGAAACTGGGCCGCGAGGACATCGTGGTCTTTGCCGGGGGCGTCATCCCGCCGCAAGACTATGACTTCCTCTACAAAGCCGGCGTGGCTGCCATCTTCGGCCCGGGTACTCCGGTGGCCAAGGCCGCTTGCCAGATTCTGAACCTCTTGATGGACGAGGAATAAACCTGCCTGGCGGGTAAAACAGCAGAAGGGAAGCTCTCGTTTGGGGGCTTCCCTTTTTGGAATGTTCCCTTTGTTAAGAATCCTTTTGCCAGTGGGGAAGGAAGGGAAGTTGTCTTTAAAGAATGTTATAAAACATGGATTTCCGGGCGGATAATTTGCGGTTCTCGAAAAAGTCCGTACCTTTGCACTGTGTTTTTCATAGTATTAGATTTTAAGGTTAACAAAGGTTGGGCTCAGCGGAGCCCTTTTTTATGCCCGTAAGCGAGGAGGGGAAGGCGGCCGACGGCAGCATGTGGCGGATGCCTTCTGTGCGCCGAAGGATTTTTTTCGTACCTTTGCCCTCCGATAATTAAAGAATGAGAGAATGATTGTTTGCATTGCCGAGAAACCCTCCGTGGCGCGCGACATCGCCGACGTGCTGGGAGCGAAGGAGAAGAAAGACGGATACATCGAGGGAAACGGATACCAGGTGACGTGGACCTTCGGCCACCTCTGCACGCTGAAGGAGCCGCACGAGTACACGCCCGACTGGAAGTCGTGGCGGCTGGACTATCTGCCCATGATTCCCCCGCGTTTTGGCATCAAACTGATAGATAACGCCACGTACGAGCGGCAGTTCCGCGTCATCGAACGCCTGATGCAGGCCGCCGACATGATTATCAACTGCGGCGATGCCGGCCAGGAGGGCGAACTCATCCAGCGGTGGGTGATGCAGAAAGCGGGCGCGCGCTGTCCCGTCAAGCGCTTGTGGATTTCGTCGCTGACCGAGGAAGCCATCCGCGAGGGCTTCGCCAAGCTGCGAGACGCCTCCGACTTCCAACCCTTGTACGAAGCCGGCCTGAGCCGGGCCATCGGCGACTGGTTACTGGGCATGAACGCTACGCGCCTCTACACCATGAAGTACGGGCAGAACCGCCAGGTGCTCTCCATCGGCCGCGTGCAGACGCCGACTCTCGCGCTGATTGTCAACCGGCAACAGGAGATACAGAACTTCGTCCCCCGCCAATACTGGGTGCTGAACACGGTCTACCGAGACACCACCTTCTCCGCCCTCGTCAAGAAAAGCGAGGAGGAACTGATTTTGGAGGCCGAGAAGCAGAAAGACAGCCCGGCGGCGAAGAAACCCAAACGGGAAGACGACAACCGGGGCATCGAGCCCATCACGGACCGGGCGCGCGGCGAGGCGTTGCTAGAGCGCATCCGGGGCGTGCCGTTCATGGTGACGGGCGTATCTAAGAAAGAAGGCCGCGAGGCGCCTCCGCGACTGTTCGACCTGACCTCTCTCCAGGTGGAGTGCAACAGGAAGTTCTCTTACTCCGCCGACGAGACGCTGAAACTCATCCAGTCTCTTTACGAGAAGAAAGTAGCCACTTATCCCCGTGTCGATACTACCTACTTGAGCGACGACATTTATCCGAAGTGTCCCGGCATCCTGAAGGGGTTGCGTGGCTACGAGATGTTCACGGAACCCTTGGCGGGCCAGACACTCCTGAAGTCCAAGAAGGTTTTCGACAATTCCAAGGTGACGGATCATCATGCCATTATCCCCACAGGGCAGCCGCCGGTGAACCTGACCGACATGGAGCGGCGCGTCTTCGACCTCATCGCGCGGCGTTTCATTGCCGTGTTCTATCCCGACTGCAAATTCTCTACCACCACCGTCGTGGGCGAGGCAGACGGCATCGAGTTCAAGGCCACGGGCCGGCAGATTCTCGAACCGGGTTGGCGCGTCGTTTTCGCCACGCCTGCGGCGATGGCTGCTTCTGCGGACGACAAGGAGGAGAAGGAGGGCGAGGCTGACCGTGTGCTGCCCGTCTTCGTGAAGGGCGAGAGCGGGCCGCACGTGCCCGAGTTGGTGGAAAAATGGACGCAGCCGCCCAAGCCTTATACCGAAGCCACCCTTCTGCGGGCGATGGAGACGGCGGGCAAGCTGGTGGATAACGACGAACTGCGCGACGCCTTGAAGGAGAACGGCATCGGCCGCCCGTCCACCCGCGCCGCCATTATAGAGACGCTCTTCAAGCGTAACTACATACGGAAAGAACGCAAGAGTCTGATAGCTACTCCCACCGGAGTAGAACTAATACAGACCATCCACGAAGAATTGCTGAAGTCCGCCGAACTGACGGGCATCTGGGAGAAGAAGTTGCGCGAGATAGAAAAGCGCACGTACAACGCTGCCCAATTTCTGGAAGAACTGAAGCAGATGGTGCGTGAGATTGTGGCCAACGTCTTGGCCGACACCAGCAATCGCCGCATCACCGTGCAGCCCCTCCCGCCTGCTAAGCCTGCCAAAGCCTCCGCCTCCAAAGAAAAATCGGACAAACCGAAGAAAGAACCCCGCAAGCGTGCGCCCAAGAAAGCTGCTCCTGCCGGTGATTCCGTAGTGGGGCAGCCCTGTCCCGTATGCGGCAAGGGTTTCATTATCAAAGGGAAAACGGCTTACGGGTGCTCCCGTTGGAAAGAGGGATGCGCTTTCCGTAAACCGTTTGATAGTTGACAGTTGATAATTGGCGGTTGATAATATGTTAAGTCTGCTGTAATGTCTATTGTTTCCACAAATTCTCGTTTTGCCATTGAGGCGGAAAGCCCATTGCCGTTGTGTCTATATTCGGATATGCCGCCAATAATGCCTTAAAATCATGTACCAATGTATTGGCCGGTTGTATGGCATTAAGCCAGTATGTCACACAACAGAATACCGCATAGAAACGGTTTGCTACTTTAGGCCTGTCTATTATCCATGGTTGTTTCAATGATGCCGGCAACTGTGGCATGACCGGCATGATTCGGTTCCATATTCGCCCGTGATGAGCACAGGCATTTCTGAGCGCATTGATTGCCTTCATCCAACTTTCAAGAATCTCATGTTGGGGAATCTCATAAGAACGTGCTATCTTTTTCTTGACCGGAGTATCTGCAAAATTGAAATATAATTTGGTCAGGCAACCGAAAGATGCAAGGTCCAACAGTTTCCACGCAGGAGGGTATCCCTCCTTTCCATATTTGTCGTAATGTTCCTTGATAAAGTCATCTTTTGAACGTTGGAGTTCCCTTTCCAGTGCCCCTAAGTTTTCTGTGAACTTATGCTTGTCTACTGCCACATCCGGATTCATGAACCAGAAAGCTCCGTGTGCCAGTGAGAAACGGTTAATGACCTTCGAACGCAAGGAAACTTCTATCGTTTGTATGGCTGAAAAAATCAATAGTCTTAACTTGGAATCAAACTCATATAAGGAAACCGCTTTCTCAAAAGATGCATCAGCCTTATATTGGGGCATGCCTGCTTGTTCCATTGGGCGGAGATAGGAATCAAAACGGAAATAGCTGACATTTTCAAGGAATTTTTCCGCTTTCCTTTCATCGGCTATTTTTAAGCCTTTATTCTTCAAGACAGATAATAAAGCCGGAATATCTAAAGGAGGGTTTGTGTAAATCATATTATGTATAGGTAAAAAAAGTTCCGCCCTGGTACGCTGTTCTTCGGGAAGCGTGGCGGATTCTAGTGCTGCAAAGATACTTCTTTTATTGGGTATTGGCAAATTTTTCTGCAAGGAAATCGCGTACAAACTCAGATGAGGCAATAAAATGCCCTTCCGGGTGAGGGAAAACGGTTATTATCCCTCCGTTATCCCTCTCTTGTCTTGTCCTCTTTTATGTTTCACTATGGCCGAAAACCCGATAGAACTCCACCACGGCCTCGAAGCCCTTCCGCCAGATGTCCAATGGCATGTTCTCGTTGGGTGAGTGGATGGCGTTGCTCTCCAGGCCGAAGCCCATCAGCACGGTCTTGACGCCTAATACTTGTTCGAACGTGGCGATGATGGGAATGCTTCCGCCCCGGCGCACGGCGAGCGGTTTCCGGCCGAATGCCTTTTCAAAACCTTTTTCCGCAGCCTTGTAGGCGGGCAGGCTGATGGGGCAGACGTAACCCTGTCCGCCGTGCAGGGGCGTCACCTTCACCTGCACCGTGTCGGGGGCGATGGACTGGATGTAGTCGGCCACCAAGCGCGAAATCTTCTCGTGGTCCTGGTGGGGCACCAAGCGGCAGGACACCTTGGCGTAGGCTTTCGAGGGAAGCACCGTCTTCGCGCCCTCGCCGGTGTATCCGCCCCAGATGCCGCATACGTCAAACGACGGGCGGCAACTGTTGCGTTCCAGCGTGCTGTAACCTTTTTCGCCTTCCAGTGCCCTTACGCCGATGGCCTGCTTGTACTTCTCTTCGTCGAAGGGTATCTTTGCTATCATCTCGCGTTCTTCCTGCGGCACTTCTTCCACGTCGTCATAGAAGCCCGGCACGGCGATGCGTCCGTCCCCGTCCGTCAGGCGGGCGATGAGTTTGCAGAGCGTGTTGATGGGGTTGGCCACGGCTCCCCCGAAGTGTCCGGAGTGCAGGTCGCGGTTGGGGCCGGTCACTTCGATTTCCCAATAGGCCAGGCCGCGCAGCCCGGTGGTCAGCGAGGGAAGGTCGGCGCCCAACATGCTGGTGTCCGACACGAGGATGACGTCCGCCCGCAGCAGTTCCTTGTGCTCTTCGCAGAAGCCTTCCAAGCTGGGCGAGCCAATCTCTTCTTCTCCCTCTAAGATGAATTTCACGTTCACCTTCAGTTCCCCGTTCTTCACCAGGTATTCGAAGGCTTTGGCCTGTATGAACGACTGCCCCTTGTCGTCGTCCGCGCCGCGCGCCCAGATGCGGCCGTCGCGCACTTCGGGTTCGAAGGGCTCGCTCTTCCAGAGCTCCAGTGGCTCGGCGGGCATGACGTCGTAGTGTCCGTAGACCAGGACTGTCTTGGCGTCGGGGTTGACGGTCTTCTGTGCAAAGACGATGGGGTTGCCTGCCGAGGGCATGACGTGCGCTTCGTCGGCGCCGGCCTCGAGCAGCAGTTGGCGCCAGCGTTGGGCACAGGCCAGCATGTCGTCCTTATGTTCGGGCTTGGCGCTGATGCTGGGTATGCGGATGAGGCTGAACAGTTCGTCCAGCATCCGTGGTTCGTGTTCTTGGAGATAAGCTTTAATCATTGGAAATGAAGAATGAAGAATTAAGAATGAAGAATCTTTTGGAGAAGAATGTTTCAATGAGGAATGAAGAATGAAGGACGAAGAATCGGAATGCTCCTTTGCTCTCGGCTTGATTCGGCTGGCAGGAATGCGCGGCAATTCTTCGTTCTTCATTCTTCATTATCTTACAGTTGCGTCGTCCGGTCAATCAGGTAGAACTCCAGCAGCGTCAGGGCGGCCATGGCTTCGACGATGGGCACGGCGCGCGGAAGGACGCAGGGGTCGTGGCGGCCACGGGCTTTGAGGGTGGTGTCCTGCCCGTCGATGTTGACCGTATGCTGCTCCATCAGCACGGTGGCCACGGGCTTGAAGGCCACGCGGAAGTAGATGTCCTGGCCGTTGCTGATGCCTCCCTGGATGCCGCCGGAGTGGTTGGTGCGCGTCTCTATGCGCCCGGCGTTGTTGTAGAAGACGTCGTTCTGTTCCGAACCTTTCATCTTGAGGCCCTTGAAGCCGTCGCCGTATTCGAAGGCTTTGGCTGCGTTGATGCTCAGCATCCCCGAGGCGAGGGCCGATTGCAGCTTGCCGAAGACGGGTTGTCCCAGGCCGATGGGGCAGCCCTGGATGACGCAGGTCACCACGCCGCCTATCGTGTCGCCCTCTTCCTTTACCTTATATATATAGTCTTCCATTTCCTTTGCCTTCTCCGGGTCGGGACAGCGCACGGGGTTGGTCTCTGTCAGGTCGAGGTCATAGGCCGTGTAGTTTTCCTCCAGGCGGATGGGGCCTACCTGCGAGGTGTAGGCGCGGACGCTGATGCCCAGTTGGCGCAGGGCTATCTTGGCCAGCGCGCCCCCGACGACGCGCGAGATGGTCTCGCGGGCCGACGAACGCCCTCCGCCCCGGTAGTCGCGGATGCCGTACTTCAGCTTGTAGGTATAGTCGGCGTGCGACGGGCGGTAGACGCTCTGCATCTCGCTGTAATCCGAACTGTGCTGGTTCTTGTTCCACACCACGAAGCCGATGGGGCTGCCCGTGGTCCGGCCTTCGAAGATGCCGGAGAGGAACTCCACCTGGTCGTCTTCCGAGCGCGAGGTGGTGATGCGCGACTGTCCCGGCCGGCGGCGGTTCAGTTCCGCCTGCACGAAGTCCATGTCGATGGTTACGCCCGAGGGAAATCCGTCTATTACGCCTCCGATGGCCTTGCCGTGCGATTCCCCGAACGTGGTAAGGCGGAGGATGTTGCCAAATGAGTTAAACATGTGTTTCGAAGTCTTTAAAGGTTAATAATCAAGTCAGTGTGACGTTTCCCCGGCGGGAGCGCCGTTTACTTTCTGTAAAGGTAACAATTCTTTTCGAGAAACGGTTGCTTGGCGGGCGATTTTTTTTGCATTCCTCCGATTTTGCCTCCCTTGCTTCGCGCGTGTCAAAATGCTGCGGAAAACCGCTTCCGGCTGACATCCCCCTTCGCCCGTCCGCCCTCCCTCCGTCCGGCGTTTCCCTCCGCCGCACTCCGTGTTTCTCTCCGCCGCACTCCGCGTTTCCTTCCGCCGCACTCCGCGCATCTGTTCTCTTCGGCGCTTCCCTCCGGCACGTCCATCTTAAAAATAGAACATCTATTTATGAAAAAATGCTTGTATAGTTGCCGGGAAATGCGTTATTTTGCACCCGATTTTAAAAAAGGGAAATTTAACCGACTCGGTGACGAGTCATTTTATTCACTAAACAAATTTTTTTAGAAAGTATGAAAAAGAATTGGCTTACATTATTTGC
>CASEKR010000033.1 GCA_949288585.1 uncultured Bacteroides sp.
CTTCAGGCCCTCGTACAGCGAGGCGTAGTCGTCCAGGCGGGCGGCCACGCTCCACGTGCCGGCCATGTTGGTGCGCGTGTTGCCCATGGGGCCGATGACGGCCACGGTGCCCTGCTTCTTCAGCGGGAGGACGGGCTGCTGTCCGGCCTGGGCAGGCTCGTTCTTCAGCAGGACGAAGCAGTTTGCGGCGATGCGGCGGGCGGCGGCGCGGTGTTCGGGGCAATAGATTTCCCTGGCGCGGCGTTCCGGGTCGCAATACTTGTAGGGATTGTCGAAGAGTCCGAGCTTCCACTTGGCCTCGAGGATGCGGCGGCAAGCCTGGTCGACGTATTCCATGCTGATTTTGCCCTCGTCGAGCGACTTCTTCAGCGTACCGGCAAAGCCGTCGCTCACCATATCCATGTCGATGCCCGCTTCGAGGGCGCGGGCGGACACTTCCTGCAAGTCGCCCAGTCCGTGGTTGGTCATCTCGAAGATGGCCGTGTAGTCGGTGACGACAAATCCGTCGAACTTCCACTGGTCGCGCAAGACGTCGGTCATCAGCCAGCGGTTGGCCGAAGCCGGTACGCCGTCTACCTCGTTAAATGAGGACATGACGCTGCCCGCCCCCGCAGAGACGGCGGCCTGGTAGGGAAGGAAATATTCATTGTACATGCGGATGCGGCTCATGTCTACCGTGTTATAGTCGCGCCCGGCCTCCGAAGCGCCATACAACGCGAAATGCTTCACGCAGGCCAGAATCTGGTCGTTCGCCTCCAACTGCGTCGCACGGTCGGTGCCCTGGTAGCCGCGCACCATCGCCTGGGCAATGGCCGCGCCCAGGAAGGGGTCTTCACCGCCGCCTTCGGCCACCCGCCCCCAGCGCGGGTCGCGGCTGATGTCGACCATCGGGCTGAACGTCCAGCAGAGGCCGTCGGCACTGGCCTCGACAGCGGCGATATGGGCCGACTCTTCCACGGCGTCCATGTCCCACGAGCACGACAAGGCCAGAGGAATGGGGAAGACCGTCTCGTAGCCGTGGATGACATCCATGCCGAACAGCAGGGGGATGCCGAGGCGGGAGTTCTCCACCGCCAGCTTCTGCACTTCGCGGATGCGGTCGACACCCGTCAGGTTGAACAATCCGCCCACGCGGCCTTCTTCCACCTGGCGGAGCACACCGGTGCTCTTGGCCTGCCCGGTGATGATTTCCCCGGCAACGGGCAGGTGCAACTGGCCTATCTTTTCTTCTACTGTCATCCGGCTCATCAACTCCGTGATGAACGTGTCCATGTCGCGCGCCTGCGGCGTCCGGTCCTTGGGGCCTGCGAAGGCCAGCAGGGCGGACACGGAAGCGGCGGCCCATAAGCATAACTTCTTCATGTCTTGTCTGATTGTCTTTATCGGTTAATAATAAGAATGTGTTTGTATGTCGCAAATGTAAGAAACTTCAACCAATAAGAAAAGAGAACAGGAAGATATTTTGCCGTCCGGACAAAGGACAGGCAACGGCGGGGGACGGGCAGAAAAAAGCCCTGGCGCGTGATGCGCCAAGGCGAAACATGAAAAAAAAATACAATAAAAATAGCAAAATAGTTGCTGTGCGGGTGACAGGACTCGAACCTGCACGCCTCGCGGCACCAGATCCTAAGTCTGGCGCGGCTGCCAATTACGCCACACCCGCGTGCCGGCTATAAGCGGGGCAAAGATACGCAGTTTTTTCTTTCCCGCCAACAAACTTCGCAGGAAAGTACAAGGAGAGGGGGCGGACGGGGGCATCAATCCGCCTGCCCGCCCAGCAAGGCACGCGCCGCTTCGATGAGGGTATCCCGCCCGCGCGCCTCGTCCTCGTCGATCATGTCCAGCTTGACGTCGGGGTCGATGCCGCCCTCAATGTGCTGCATCTGCGCATCCAACGTGGGACTGGCGGAGAAGCGCACGGCCCATCCGTTGGGCAGTTCGGACGAGAAAGGCATGCCGCCCCCGCCGCCCGTGCGGTCGCCCAGCAAGGTGACCTGGGGGAAGCAGCGCATGGAGTTGGCGAAGTCGTTCGTCGCGCTGTACGAATGGCGGTTGGTCAGGACGACCACGGGCTTCTGCCAGCGCACGCCGTCAGACGGCTCAATGTAGAGGGGTTCGGGTTCGGAAAAGTCGGAATGGCCGGGGCCGGTCTTGTGCTGGATGTAGCCCACGAGGGTCTTCACGTTGGTGAAGCGGGCGGCCAGCTTCGAGGCGGTGGTCAGGGTGCCTCCGCCGTTGTTGCGCACGTCGACAATCAAGCCGTTGCACACGGCGAGGTAGAGCAGCATCTCGTCCAGGTTGCCGTCGCCGACGGGCGAAGAAAAGTCGGCATAGCGCACGTAGCCGATGTTGTCCTGCAAGATGGTGTACTCCGCCCCGCCGCCGATGCGGTAGTCGCGGCCCAGGTACTGCTCCACCAGTGCCTCGTCGAAATTGCGCGGATAGTCCAGATACCAGTCCCAGTAGCGGGCCGTGTTCCAGGCGGAGTAAAGGTTGACGTGGCCGTCGCGCAGTTCCGCCAGCATGTTGCCGAGGACTTCGAACAGGGCTTCGTCTCCCATGCCGTCCGAAATCTGGGGCCGGTACTCGTCGTACACGGCATCCCAGTCAATCCCCTTGTAATCCAGGAAACAATAGTGCTCGTCAATCAGCTTCCAGAGAGCTTCGAAATTGCCCACGGGACTGTTGTCATAATCGTCCTCGCGGATGCAGCCGCCCAAGACGAGGGGCAGCGCACACATTATATATATATAGGAAAGGAATCGTCTCATACGGCGTCAACGGTTAGGGAGAAGGGAGAATTGCTTGACAAAGCCCACCATGAAGATGTGCCCGTAGGCGTGCGTCTCTATGTGGTTGAGCTTGGATTGCTGCACGTCCCACAGGTAGGAGACGCGCATCTTCAGCCGCCCGGCGGGGAAGTCGAGCGATAGGCGGTGGCGCCAGGAAGGGCGGTTGTGCAAAGAAGTGAACTTCACCACGCCGCCGGCGTTGCCAAGCGAAAAGATTTCGTAGTACGACTGCCCGTAGTGGGGCGAAAACATCGCGCCGGCAAGGGGCACATCCAACTGGTAGCGCAGGGTGAAGGGAAGGCGGCGCAGGCGGAAGTCCCACACGGCGGCCACCGACGCATCCAACGACAGGGAGGCGCGGGCCGAAGCTGGGTTGTTGCCGTTGCGCAGGTTCCAGCCGAAGCCCCCGGCGGCATCCACCAGGCCGCCCGCCAGCAGGCGCAGGCCGCCCCTCTGCCAGAAGCGGTAGTGCAGCCCGTAGTTCCAGTTCACGAGGGCGGAGAGGGTGTTGTTGTTGTCCACGTGGTTATGCGTGTAGTTCGCGTATCCCTGGAAGAAAGCCTGGCGCGTCCAGCGGCCATGCCCCCAGCGGGTACGCCGCAGGCTCTCGCGCGAAAGGCGGAACTCGATGCCCCGGTATTCCTGGGGCGAAAGATAGGTGTCGTACATGTTGGCCCAGCCGAGGCCGTACATCGTAGCCCGCTGGATGGGGCGGTCGTCAGGGCCGGGGCCATGCCTGTGGGGCGGCGTCGCGACGGCCAGCGCCAACGGCAGCAGGCAGGCCAGAAGGGAGAGCGCGGTTCGTTTCATAGGCGTGTCTGTCAGAAAAGTTTCATCTGCCCGGTCAGTTCGTCCAGAATGTCCCCCGGCGTCTTGCCCTTGTCGGGGTCGAGGTCTTCGGGTTCTTCCTCCTCGGGTTGGGCGGGAGTGTCGGCCGGCTCGGGGTGGCGCGTCGGCTCCAGTTCGTTGATGGTGTCAAGGGCGTAGGTGGTCAGGCGTTTGCCTTTCGCCTTAAATCCCTTGACGGCGATGAAGTCGTCGGCTTCGACCACCAAAGGCTCGCGGAAGGCGTCGTGCCCGCCGAAGACCACTTCCAAGCGCGGATACGGCTCGTCCGTCAGCAGGAGAAGCTGGTTCTTGGGGTTGTCGCCCAGGTAGTTCTGCTTGCGGGTCGAAGGGTCGAAACAGAAACGCTTGATGTAAGGGTAGTTCTGCTGGTCAGCATCGTAGAGCACGGCGGTCCACACCTTCTGGGGGTCGAACTTCTCCAGCAGGCGGATGCCCGGCTCGTAATGGTTCTCCAGGTCGAAGTTGGTGGCGTAGAAGTCGCCGTTCTCCAGCACCACAAGGATGCGGTCGTCCGTCTGGAACTCGCCCAGGTATTCGCCCCGCCCGTCGTAGTTGAGGCGGAGGACGTCGCGGTCGAACCATACCTTGCGTCCGCCCAGCGTGGAGGCGCCGCGCTGCTTCAGCACAATCTTGTGCACCGGCAGGCGGGTCAGGATGTTGCCGATGGCCTGGCGGCCTTTGATGGCCAACTGGCTGAAGTCTTCTTCGAATACTATCTTGCGCACCTTCGGGTTCGGTTTGAGCGTCACCTTGATGACTTCCGCCTCGCCGTTGGGATTGGCACTGAAATAAAGCACGCGCGAATCGGGCTTGCCCTGCGTGAGGTCGTATTCGCGGTCGCGCACGATGCCGGTGACGGCAAAGCGCTTCATGTAGCACGTGCCGTCCTTGCCGTCGCGGTAGGCCACGTTATAGATGGTTCGCTTGTCGTTTTTCTTGAAGACGTTGACGTAAAGGATGTTCTTGCCCACGAACTTCTTGTCGGCCACGGGGGTCACCAGGTTCGTTGGCTTCGATGACTTTGGTGGCCTCGATGACGTCGAAACTTCGCAACTCGGTGCGGCGGGGGAAGTTCTTACCGTATTTCTCCTTCAACATGCGGAACCAGTCAACGGTATATTCGGTGAGGTTGGCCAGGTGGCGGTCGGTCTCGGCGATGTCGGCCTTCATGCGGGCAATCTGCTCGTCGGCCTTGTCGGTGTTGAACTTCAGGATGCGCGCCATCTTGATTTCCATCAGGCGGAGGATGTCGTCCTTCGTAACCTCGCGGATAAACGAGGGATAGTAGGGCGTCAGCCGGAAGTCAATGTGCTCGCAGGCGGCGTCCATCGTCTTGGCCTGTTCGAACTCTGCGTCCTTGTAGATGCGCTCTTCGATGAATATCTTTTCGAGTGAGGCGAAGTGCAGGCTCTCCATCACCTCGCTGCGGTGGATTTCGAGTTCGCGGCGCAAGAGGTCTTTGGTGTTGTCTACCGAACGGCGCAGGACGTCGCTGACGGTCAGGAAATGCGGCTTCTGTTCGTCAATGACGCAGCAGTTGGGGGAGATGTTCACCTCGCAGTCGGTGAAGGCATAGAGCGCGTCGATGGTCTTGTCCGAAGACACGCCCGGTGCCAGGTGTACGAGGATTTCGACGCTGCCCGAAGTCAGGTCCTCCACTTTGCGGATTTTTATCTTGCCTTTCTCGCTGGCTTTCACGATGGAGTCGCAGACGCCCGCCACGGTCTTGCCGTAGGGTATCTCGCGGATGGCCAGCGTCTTGTTGTCCACCTTTTCTATCTTGGAGCGGACGCGCACGGAACCGCCGCGCTCGCCGTCGTTGTACTTGGACACGTCGATGCTGCCGCCCGTCTGGAAGTCGGGATAGAGATGGAACTCCTCGCCGTGCAGGTAGCTGACGGCGGCGTCGCACAGTTCGTTGAAATTGTGGGGAAGTATCTTCGAGGAAAGTCCCACGGCGATGCCCTCCACGCCTTGTGCCAAGAGCAGGGGAAACTTGACGGGCAAGGTGACGGGTTCGCGGTTGCGTCCGTCGTAGGACTGCTTCCATTCGGTAGTCTTGGGATTGAAGACGACGTCCAGGGCGAATTTTGTCAGGCGGGCTTCGATGTATCGCGCGGCGGCGGCATCGTCTCCCGTCAGGATGTTGCCCCAGTTTCCCTGGCAGTCAATGAGGAGGTCTTTCTGCCCCAGTTGCACCAGGGCATCCTTGATGGAGGCGTCTCCGTGCGGATGAAACTTCATCGCTTCGCCCACGATGTTCGCCACTTTGTTGTAACGGCCGTCCTCCATGCGGCGCATGGTGTGCAGGATGCGGCGTTGCACGGGTTTCAGGCCGTCCATCACGTGGGGCACGGCGCGCTCCAGGATGACGTAGGAGGCGTAGTCCAGAAACCACGTCTGGTACATGCCGCTCAGGCGGTGGCGCGTATCGGCGTCCTTGGCGTCGGCGGGGCGGTAATCGGTATGGTCGGGGCTTCCCTCGGGGAGAGGGAGCTTGTCTTGTTCGTTGATGTCGTCTATGTCTTGGCTCATAAATGGTTACAATGCATTAATTTCTTGGATGGTCAGTCCGGTGCAGGCGGTTATGGTTTCTGCGGCGATGCCTTGCGCCTTCATCTGTCGGGCCACGGCGAGGACGCCTTCTTTGCGCCCTTTCTCTTCGCCTTCTTTCAAGCCTTCTTGCCGTCCTTCCTTCAGTCCCTCTTCATGTCCTTCGCGACGTCCTTTCAGGATAGCCGTCTGCATCGTGCTGTACCAGTCGCGGAAGACTTTGAGGGAATCTTCGTAAGCAATCAGTTCCTTGCGCGAGAATTTTCCTATCTCTGCCGCCTCGAACAGGCGGGTGAAGACGCGCTCCTGAAGGGCGGCGGGACGTTCCATAAGTCCTCCGAGGTTACGGAGTACGAACATCCATTTGTCGAACATCGTCACAAGCTCGGTTTCTGTCTTGTTGAACTTCGGCATCTCCAGGTAAATCAGCGTCAACTTCTCGTAGAAAACTTCCTTCGTGCCCATGTCCACCAGCTTCACCTCGTGGTGGTAATATTCGTCGTTGGTGTTGTCGAAGGTGAAGTTCAGGATGCCGATGGTGTACACCTTCTTGAGTTCGTAGGTCCACTCCTTGCCCCTCGTGGCCTGCTCGCGGATGGGGAAGGTGGTGTAGTAGAGGCTACGGTCCTTGAAGAACTGCTGCTCGCCGCGCTGCATCTCCACGAGGAACTTCTCCCCGTTGCTGTTCTCGCAATAGACGTCGAAGACGGCCCGGCGGTCCATCTCCTGCGTGCCCAGATGCTCGGTGTTGAGGTACGTCACGTCTTGTATGTCCGGCTCGTCGGGCAACAGCGAGTTGAGGAAGCTGATGAGCAGTTCCTTGTTCAGTTCCGTGCCGAACAGCTTCTTGAAGCCAAAGTCCGTGTACGGGTTGATGTAGCGTTCGATTAAGCGGTCGCTTCCCATAAAATGCAGTTTTTACCGACAAATATAGGCAAATCTTGCGAATAAGGAAAATCTTTCGATAAAAAATAAATCCCCCTTCGCTTGGCGGTATCGAAATCTTTCCGTACCTTTGCGCCGTCAAAACAACGAAGACAAAGGTATCGGAATGTAGCGCAGTTGGTAGCGCACTACGTTCGGGACGTAGGGGTCGGGCGTTCGAGTCGCCTCATTCCGACCAAGATTGAAAGGACAAGCCGCTGCAAAGTGTAGCGGCTTGTTTCGTTTATGCACCTTTAATACCATTTGTATGCCACCGACCTACGCCCCCTTCGCCCATCCCCTTTACGTCATGCTGAAACCCGCCGGTTCGCTGTGCAACCTGGCGTGCGACTACTGCTACTACCTCGAGAAGTCGAAACTCTACCCGCAAGCCCCGCAGCAGATAATGTCGGACGAACTGCTGGAACGCTTCGTGCGCGAGTACATCGAAGCGCAGACCATGCCCTCCGTCCTCTTCACCTGGCACGGCGGCGAGACCCTCATGCGCCCCCTCTCCTTCTACCGGAAAGCCCTCGAACTGCAAAGGAAGTATGCCGGCGGGCGCACCATCGAAAACTGCATCCAGACCAACGGCACGCTGCTCACCGACGAATGGTGCCGCTTCTTCCGCGAAAACCATTGGCTCGTGGGCATCTCGATAGACGGCCCACAGGAGTTCCACGACGAGTACCGCCGCAACCGCCAGGGGCGCCCCTCGTTCGTCAAGGTGATGCAGGGCATCCGGCTGCTGCAAAAACACGGCGTGGAGTGGAACGCCATGGCCGTCGTCAACGACTTCAACGCCGACTATCCCCGCGAGTTCTACCATTTTTTCAAGCAGATTGGCTGCCGCTACCTGCAGTTCGCCCCCATCGTCGAACGCATCCTGCCCCATGCCGACGGGCGTCATCTGGCCGCCGCCGACGAGGAGGAAGGCGCCCGCCTGGCCGACTTCTCCGTGTCGCCCCGGCAGTGGGGCACATTCCTCTGCACGCTGTTCGACGAATGGGTGAAGGAAGACGTGGGCACGGTGTTCATCCAGCTTTTCGACTCGACGCTGGCCAACTGGGTGGGACAGGAGCCCGGCGTCTGCACCATCGCCAAGACATGCGGGCACGCCGGGGTGATGGAGTTCAACGGCGACGTCTACGCCTGCGACCACTTCGTCTTCCCCGAATACCGCCTTGGGAACATCCGCACGCAGAGCCTCGTCGAAATGATGTACGGCGAGCGGCAGGCGCGCTTCGGGCAGGCCAAGCGCGACGCCCTGCCCCGCCAGTGCAGGGAATGCGCATACCTCTTCGTCTGCAACGGCGAGTGCCCCAAGAACCGCTTCCTGCGCACGGCCGACGGCGAGCCGGGGCTGAACTACCTGTGCGAGGGATACCGCATGTTCTTCGCCCACGTCGCCCCCTACATGGACTTCATGAAGCGCGAACTCCTGGCCGGACGCGCGCCCGCCAACGTGATGAAGGCGGATATCCGGTAACGAGCTACGAGTGACGAGCTACAAGCTACGAGTAGAAGAGAAGGAATATGCACACGGCCGGCATTCGCTTTCCCTGCTCGTAGCTCGTAGCTTGTAACTCGTAGCTAAACAAGATAGAACACCGCCAGCAGCCCGACGTTGGCCGCAATCACCACGCCGAACCCCGCAAGAACCCACCTCCGCAGGGTGCTGCCCCGCCCGGCAAAGAACAACGCATAGCAGAGGTTCACCGCGATATTGCTCACGATGGCCTGCAAGCTGCACGCCGCCACCACGTCCACAGAGACGCCGCCCGTCCCCTGCACGAGGTTGAGGATGAACGGCGTGATGTCGCTCACGCCCGAGAGGAAGGACAGCACCGTCAGACCGCCCGTCCCGGCATAGAGCAGGGTGTAGTGCGTCACCACCGTAAACACCACGAACAGCAGGGCAAAGATGAGCGCGACCTTGAACTCCAGCGGGTTGCCCGACTCGTCCCCGTCGGCCTGCACGCCCGGCACGGCCACCCGACGGCGGTGCACCCACCAAGCCACGGCGGCCGACACCGCCGCCATCGCCAGCAGGTAGGGATAGACCACGCCCAACGCCTCGCGGCTGAAGATGCCTATCAGGATAAGGAAGCGCAGGAACATCATGCTGACAGCCATCAGCATGGCGGCGGCATACTCGGGCGCTTCGCCGGGCGCCGACTCGCGGCTCTTGCGCGCCAGCACGGAGATGGTGGCCGTGCTGCTGTACAGCCCGCCCACGATGCCCGACACCAGGATGCCCGACTCGCGCAGCACGTAACGCCTCAGCAAGTAAGAAAGATAGGAGATGCCCGACACGACCACCGTGGCCAGCCACACGCTGTAAGGCGTCAGGTTGATGCCCGGCACCAGCGTCTTGTCCGGCAGCATGGGCAGGATGATGCCGCTGATGGCCAGGAACTTGGCCAGCGTAATCATTTCGTCGTTCTTCATGCGCTGGGCCAGTTCGGTGAAGGTGTGCTTCAGTTCCGTCAGCAGCAGGACGACCACCACCACGAGGATGTAGAACCACGACGGCTGGGTGCAGACGATGGGCGCCAGGCAATAGGTGATGAGCGCAATGACGATGGTCGTCACGCCGAACACGTGGTAGCGCGTCTGCTTCACGTAGTAATTCAACGCCAGCAGCAGCCCCAGCACCGCCCCGCCGCCCAGGAAGAGGCGGTAGTCCGCCGGGTCGAGGATGTAGAGCAGGTAGCCCAGGATGCCGATGAACGTAAACGTCCGGTCCGTGCCAAACAGCGTGGCCTCGCCCTCGCGCTTCAGGCTGATGCGCCGTTGCGAGAGGCCGATGAGCAGGGAAAAAAGCGTCACGAGGATGAAGGTGACGAACTCCTGCGGCAGGTATGTGTAGATTCTTTCCATCGGCAGGGGCCGGTTAACGGTTTATCGGGTCAGCCGTCGCGCCACGTGCGGTAGGGGCAGCGCATCAGCTGGGAATTGTAGTAGCGGGCGTCGCCGGTCACCTCGCGCCCCAGGAAGGGCGGACGCTCGAACGCCTCGCCGGGCGAGGACAGTTCGACTTCGGCCACGACCAATCCCTCGTTCGCGCCGTGGAACTCGTCCACCTCGAACGTATGCCCGCCCCACGGCACCAGGTGGCGCGTCTTGTCCACCGTGCCGACCGGACAGAGGCGCATCAGTTCTTCGGCGTCGGCCAGGGGGATTTCCTTCTCCCACTCGTAGCGGCTCAGGCCGCCGTCGGCCGACGGTCCCTTGATGGTCAGGTAGCCCCGGCCGTCGCGGATGCGGACGCGGACGGTGCGCCCGTGCTCGGCGCAGATGTATCCCTGGGCGATGCGGCTGGACGAGGCGACAAGCGTCCGCCAGCCGTCGCCGACGAGGAACTTGCGTTCAATCTCCTGCGGCATGGCATCAGGCCCAGACCGTGTAGGCCACGAAGGAGAGGATGATGAGCACGATGGCGACGATGGTGATGTTGCGCATCACTCTCTTGGCCTGTTCTTCTTCGCGTTGCGTGTGTTTCACGCGGTTCTTATTGTTTCTTCCCATGGTGTTTAGTTTTTAGTCCATTGTTCAACGAGGAACAAAGTAAAGGGATTTCCGGGAAGATTCCAAGGAAAAACGGAAGAATTTTGCGCGGGGTCAGTTCAGGACATACGCGGCGGGCGCCTGCCCCGTATATTTCTCGAACACCTGGCTGAACAGGTCCGTGCTGCGGAAGCCCAGGCGGCGGGCCACCTGCGCGGGCGTCGTCCCTCCGGCCCCGAGCAGCCGCTTGGCGGCCTCGAGGCGGCGCAGTTCGAAGTATTCGGCAGGCGTCCGCCCCGTCTCGAAGAGCAGGAGGTCGCAGAAGTAAGCCTCGCTCAGCCCTACGGCGGCGGCGCACTCGGCAGCCCCGGGCACCCTTCCGGCGGCCATGCGCCCGGCGGCCACCCACGTGTCGGCCCAGAGGCGGAAGCGGCCCAGCAGGCGGCGGTTCCGTTCCTCGCGGGTGATGAACTGGCGTTCGTAGCAGCGCGCGCAGTAGCTCATCAGCAGCCCGACGAGGCGCGGCAAGAGCGTGCGGCTGCGGTCGTCGGCGGCACGGCGCAGTTCCTCGTCGATGTCGGCGAAGCAGCGGCGCACATCCCCGGCCTCGCGATGCGACAGGTGCAGGGCTTCGTCCTGGCGGTAGCGGAAGAAGGAGTAGCGGCCGACGTGGCCGCACAACGCGGCGGGCTGCAGCAGCAGGGGGTCGAAGGCCAGCAGCAGGCCGTGCCGGGCCAGGGAGCCGTCCCCGTCCATGCGCAGCACTTCGCCGGGAGCGAAGAATAGCACCGTGGCGTAGGAGAAGTCGCACGGGCAGCAGCCGCAACACTCGCCGCCGCCCGCCCCGTCTTCTATCAGCAGGACGGCGTAGCACCCGAACTTCACCGCCCGCCGCCCCAGCCCGCGACGTCCCAGGCTGACGACGGCGGCCAGCGGATGGTGCGTCGGGCTGCCCAGGAGGCGGCCGCACTCGCACACGGTCTTGATGTCCAGCAGTTTTTCTTCTTTCTTCATATCGACACAGTTCTCACCGTTCTTGCAGAGGGTTTTCCGGGGGCAAAGATAGGCATTCCGCCGCAAAGAAGCCCTACCCGCATTACAGATTCTTCAGCCTTCCCCGCCGAAGAAAGGCATGGAGCTTTCTCCACCGGGGGGAGTACGGAAGGCGTTTCTCCCGAGCGCACTCCGTGGTTGTCCCGAGCGTGCTCCGCGTTTCCCCCGGGTGCGGCGGAAGCAAGGCTGTAATCCGGGTAGGAAAAAACGCAATCCGTATCCGGGGCAGTTCCGCCAAAAACCTTACCTTTGCGCGCAGAAACGATGATCCATCTCTTATACATTACATATATATCTACTATCTTATGAGACTACGACTCACGCTTACTCTCCTATCCCTCGCGCTGGCGACGGCGGCCGCCGGGGCATCGGACATTCCGGAGGCCGACTCCGACCGCCACGACTACCGCCTCGGCGAAGTGGTCGTCACCGGCGCGCGCCAGGCCACAGACGTCCGCCACCTGCCCATGACCGTCAGCGTCGTGGGACGCACGCAACTGGAAGGCCGCTACCAACCCTCGCTGCTGCCCGCCCTGGCGGAGCAGGTGCCGGGGCTGTTCGTCACCAGCCGGGGCGTCCTGGGCTACGGCGTCTCCACCGGCGCGGCGGGCGGGCTGAGCCTGCGGGGACTGTCGGGCAGCGCGCAGATGCTGGTGCTCATCGACGGGCACCCGCAGTACATGGGCCTCTTCGGCCACCCCATCTCCGACTCCTACCAGACGATGCTGGCCGAGCGCGTCGAAGTGCTGCGCGGCCCCGCGTCGGTGCTCTACGGCTCGAACGCCATGGGCGGCGTCATCAACATCGTCACCCGACGGATGCCCGGAGACGGCGTGAAGACCGACCTCAACGTGGGCGCCGGCTCCTATGGCACGGTGCAGGCCGAGGCCGTCAACCGCGTGCGCCGGGGACGCTTCGGCAGCACGGCCGCCTTCTCGTACAACCGCACGGACGGCCACCGCGCCGACATGCCCTTCGAGCAGTTCAGCGGCTATGCCAAGCTGTCCTACGACCTGTCGCGGCAGTGGCGCCTGTGGGGCGACGTGAACGTGACGCACTTCAACGCCTCGAACCCCGGCGAGACCTTCGCGCCGCTTGTCGACAACGACTCGCGCATCACGCGCGGCATGGCGTCGGCCATGCTCGAGAACAGCTACGACCGGACGTCGGGCGCGCTGAGCTTCTTCTACAACTGGGGAAAACACCGGATTAACGACGGATACAGCCCGGGCGACGAGCCGCAGGACGAACTGTTCCGCAGCAAAGACGTGATGATGGGCGTCTCGTGGTACCAGAGCGCGGAACTCTGGCGAGGCAACCGCCTGACCGTGGGCGTGGACTACCAGCACTTCGGCGGCGAATCGTGGAACGTGGCCGTGGCCGACGGCGCGCGCATCCCCGGCGTGGAGAAGACGCAGGACGAGGTGGCCGCCTACGCCGATTTCCGGCAAGATGTCGGACGCTGGCTGTCGATAGACGCCGGCCTGCGCGTCGACCACCACTCGCACGTGGGCACCGAACTCGTGCCCCAGGGCGGCCTGGCCTTCCACCTGCCCCGCCAGGCCGAATTGAAGGCGATGGCCAGCAAAGGCTTCCGCAACCCCACCGTGCGCGAAATGTACATGTTTCCGCCCCAGAACCCCGGCCTGCGCCCCGAACGCCTCGTGAACTACGAACTCTCCTTCACGCAAAGCCACCTGGACGGCGCGCTCTCTTACGGCGCAAACCTCTTCTGCATCGACGGGGAGAACCTCATCGTGACCACCCGCCAAGATGGCCGCCCGCTGAACGTGAACAGCGGGGAAATAAAGAACTGGGGAATGGAAGCGCAAGCCGCCTGGCGCGTCAACCCGCGCTGGAGCGTCCAGGCCAATTACAGTTGGGTGCACATGGAGCATCCCGTCATCTCCGCCCCCGAGCACAAGCTCTACGCCGGGGCCGACTTCCACCAAGGGCGCTGGGCCGTGTCGACCGGGGTGCAATACGTGGGCGGGTTATACACCTCCGTGGGCGATGCGCCCACGACGGAAGACTTCGTTTTGTGGAACGCGCGCGCCACGTACCGCCTCTGCCCCTGCGCACGCCTGTTCGTGCGCGGCGAGAACCTACTGGGGCAACGCTACGAGGTCATGCGGGGCTACCCCATGCCGAAGGCCACGTTCCTGGGGGGCGTGAGCGTGAGTTTCTGAGAGGGAGCTGGCTACGAATGACAAACTACGGGCTACGAGTGGGCGCCAACCGGACGGCAACCTTACCCGTAGCCCGTAGTTTATCCTACTATACTTCCGGGAAAAGTTCCCGGTAGAACTCCTCCAGGCCGATAACGCGCACGGCGGGGAAAGGAATATCCTTCAGGACTCGGAAATGCGCGTCTTCCGTGACAATGTAGTCTGCCGCAGAGACAATGGCGCAATCGACAAACTTGTTATCATCGCTGTCCTGCTCTATCAGGCGGAACCGATAGTATGGTTCCTTACGCAAGATATTGGGAGAATGAAGCACAACCTGCACGAAGCGATGGGCAGCCAAGGCAGAAGCCTTCTGTGCCAGTATTTCTTCGTACTCGCTCAGTATCTCGTTAGACAGGCACAGCGTGAAGCGTTCGTCCACGAACGCCCTCCACAAAGCATGGTACGCGCTGCGCCGGCCCAACATCTGCAACAAGCAGTTGGTGTCAATCACTACGCGCTTGCCGTCCATAGCCTTCACGCTTTATAGGGTGTGCGGAGGTGTTGCCCGCGCAATTCATCCAGCCGTTGCTGATCCAACGTGCCGTCGTCCCACAAGCGTTCCAGTTCGTCCTCCAACTTGCGGTCGTAATAGTCCCGGATTACCCGGGTCAGTTCGTCCACTTCTTCTTCCGACCGGGCGCCGGCGAAAGTTTCCAACAGGCACAGTTGCGCCTGGTTCAATGATTTGGTTTCCATAGTCTTTCCTCCTATTTATCAGGCTTCCCCTTCGCCCGCGAACTCCATGAGGTAGGCTTTGATGAAGCCATCAATCTTGCCGTCCATCACGCCGTTCACGTCCGAGGTCTGGTAGTTGGTGCGGTGGTCCTTGACGCGGCGGTCGTCGAAGACGTAGCTGCGGATTTGCGAGCCCCATTCGATTTTCTTCTTCCCGGCCTCCACCTTGGCCTGCTCGGCCATGCGGTGCTTCATCTCCTTGTCATAGAGCATGGAGCGGAGCAGGCGCAGGGCGTTTTCGCGGTTCTTGGGCTGGTCGCGCGTCTCGGTATTTTCGATGAGGATTTCTTCTTCCTCTCCCGTATAGGGGTCCTTGTACTGGTAGCGCAGGCGGACGCCGGACTCCACCTTGTTGACGTTCTGTCCGCCGGCACCGCCGCTGCGGAAGGTGTCCCACGAGATGCGGGCGGGTTCGATGGTCACTTCGATGGTGTCGTCCACCAACGGGGTGACGAAGACCGACGCGAAGGAGGTCATGCGCTTGCCCTGTGCGTTGTAGGGCGAGACGCGAACGAGGCGGTGGACGCCGTTCTCGCCCTTCAGGTAGCCGTAGGCGTAGGGGCCGGAGATTTCGATGGTGCAGGTCTTGATGCCCGCCTCGTCGCCTTCCTGTAGGTTGGCGATGGACGTCTTGTAGCCGTGGGTCTCGGCGTAGCGCAGGTACATGCGCATGAGCATACTGGCCCAGTCCTGGCTTTCGGTGCCTCCGGCGCCGGAGTTGATTTTCAGCACGCAATCCATCTGGTCGGCTTCCTCGCGCAGCATGTTCTTCAACTCCAAGGCTTCGACGGCGGCCAGTGCCTTGTCGTAGGCTTCGTCCACCTCGGCTTCGGTCACCAGTTCGTCCTTGTGGAAGTCGAAGGCCAGCTGCAGTTCGTCGGCCAGGGTCTTCACCTCGTTGTAGCCGCTAATCCACTGCTGCAAGCCCTTCACCTTCTTCATCTGCGCCTCGGCGGCCTTCTGGTCGTCCCAGAAGCCGGGGGCCTGCGTGCGGAGTTGTTCTTCTTCCACTTGTATCTTCTTGCCTTCGATGTCGAGGTAGCGGTTCAGCGCCTCGGCACGTTCCTTGATGTCCTTCAGTTGGTCGGTAGTAATCATATAGTTATCTGAGAATCTGTTTAGAATATGTATGCGTGTGCAAAGGTACGAAAATTTCGCGGATTTCCGTGGGGAGCAAGCCGGAAATAGGTGGGCGGGCCGGAAAAGCCGCGCCCCGGCCACGCAGATGCTGCATGCCGGGGCAAGCCTGAGTAATATGACGAAGTGTTTGTGGTCGTTATCCTGAAACAACTCACACGCTCCCGGTTCCCCCCGGAAGCTCGGATGCAAAGTTAGCCCTTGACAGCGGGGAAACAAAGCGAGAGTGGAAGCAAAGTGGATGGATAAATCCGCTATAACATTGTATTCTAATGAATTAAATAAAGCATTCACTATGCAAAAAGTGGATGAGATATGAAGAAAACAGCCCATTCCTACGCCCGTTTCCGTCCGCCGGACAGGGCATTTGCGTCCGCCGCACTCCATGCAAGCACGGAGTGCACTCGGCAGAAACGCGGAGCGCACTCGGGACAAACGTCCTCCGGAGAACAGCGGGAAGAGGCGGGGAAAGGGGCGGTCAGCCGATAAGGGCGACGTCGGCCTCGAAGGTTTCGCGGCAACGCGCCTTGTTTTTCACCTTGGCGCGGTAGTTGTAGATGGTGTTGACGGAATAGTGCAGGAACTCGGCAATCTGCGAACTGTCGGTGATGCCGAGGCGGATGAGGGCGAAGATGCGAAGCTCGGTGCAGAGTTGGCCGGGCACGCGGGGCTGCACCTGCTCGCCCGAGCGCAGGAGGTCGTTGAACCGTTCGACGAAATCGGGGAAGATGTGCAGGAAAACGGCGTCGAAGTTGGCATAGAGTTCGTCCAAGGCTTCGTCCATGGCCGAGGGCGTGCGCGCCATTTTCAGCAACTCCGCCGTCTGCCCGGCCATCAGCTTGTTGGCCACCGTGTGGCGGTAGGCGTCCAGTCGGTCGACGTAGGTGGAACAGAGCTTGATGAAGCGTGCCAGGTAGTTCTCCTTCAGTACGTTGGCCTCGCGCAGTTGCAGGTTGGCCGCCTGCAGGTCGCTGTTCATCGCGTGCAGCCGCCCGTTCAGGGTGTGCAGGCTGTCGTTGGCTTCCTGCAGGCTGTGGCGTGCCGAGGCGAGTTTCTTCATCTGCCGGCCGATGTAGAACAGGGCGAGCAGGAGCAGCAGAAGGAGCAGGGAGGCGAAGAGCGTATAGTCGGTCAGCAGGGAATTGCGGCGCGAGAGCATCATCTGGTAGGCGTCTTCTATCAGCGAGAGGTTGCCCACGCTCTGGAGCACGCGCAGGCGGGCGTTGAACGACGAGGTCTGCCTCCACGAGAAGTCCATGTAGCGGTAGGCGCGCTCCAGGTCTCCGTCCTTGAACAAGGCCTGGGCCAGGAGAAGGAGCGACACGTGGTCCTGCACGGCCGCGCGGATGTCGGCGATGGCCGAACAGGCCAGGCTGCGGCGGTAGTCCTCGTCGCGCCCCATGCGGTAATAGATGATGGAACGCAGGTGGTAGGCCACGGCTTCGTCGCGGGTGCCGGGCGCGATGTGCCGCAGGCGCAGGTCGTTCTGCCGCAAAGCGTCCTCGAGGCGTCCGGCGTCCATCAGCGCGCCTTCGTCCATCGGGCGGCTGCCATCCGCCCCGGGCGGCGACAAGCGGCGGACGGAATCCCTGAACTGCTCGGTCCACGCGCGGTAACGCTGCTTCATGCGGAGGTCCTGGGTGTTGTTGCCCTGTTCGGAATAGACGTGCGCCCACGCCGAGAAGTAGTCCCTCAGCAGGTCGCCCTCCAGCGTCCCGCGCCGAATCTCGCGCAGCACGTCCGACGCCTCCATGTACATGCCCGTCGAGGCCAGCAGGCGGGACAGGCGGATGCGGCTCTCGGCGCGCAGGCGGGGCACGCCCATCCGGTCGGCCAGGTCGATGTTCCGGTTCATGTAGGCGATGGCCGAGTCGCAGATGTAAGGCTCGTAGAGTTCGTAGAGTTGCTTGTTCAGCTGGTAGCGGCTTTCGTCCGGCAGCCCCGGCGCAGACAGTTGCAAGGCCACCTGCTCAATCTGCTTCTCGCGCACGGCGGCATAGCGGCGGTGGGACGCGATGGTCTCGTCCAGCACCCGCAGCAGCGAGTCCAGCGGCATCGCCCGTCCCGCCTGAGGCAGGAGGCAGGCGACCAACAGAAGCAAGTAGAAACGCCTGGCACACATATCGTAGAAAACGGCCGGACAGAGAGGCCGCCGGGCAAAGGTAAGACAAAAAAACGGACCGGCGCGCAGGTTGGCTTGCTTTTTCGCGCCGAAAGCCCTACATTTGCCGCTCCTATTATATAAATACCCAACGGCCATGCTTACCGAGAAAGAAAAGATGCTGCGCGGCGAATGGTATGACGCCAACTACGACGCCGCTCTCCAAGCCGAGCGCGACCATTGCCGCCGCCTCTGCGAGACCTTCAACCACCCCGGGCACACCGACGCCGAACGCGCCGAAGCTCTCCGCGCCGCCCTGCCCCACCAGGGCGAACGCACCGTCTTCACCCCGCCCCTGCACGCAGACTACGGCTACAACGTCCGCACCGGCGAAGATTGCTTCTTCAACTACGACGCCACGTTCCTCGACGCGGCGCCCATCCGCTTCGGCAACCACGTCTTCGTCGGCCCCGGCTGCGGATTCTACACCGCCATCCACCCGCTCGATGCCGCCCGCCGCAACCGGGGGCTGGAACGCGCGCAGCCCATCACCGTCGAGGACGACGTGTGGATAGGCGGGCACGTCACCGTCCTGCCAGGCGTCACTATCGGGCGGGGCAGCGTCGTGGGGGCAGGCAGCGTCGTGACGCGCGACGTGCCGCCGGGCGTCGTGGCCGCCGGCAATCCCTGCCGCGTGCTGCGGCCGATTGGCCCGCAGGAAGAGTGAGGGCGCAAAAAATACGCCCCGCGCAACCGCCGAACGCACATTATCCGTACCTTTGCAGAGGAAAAACAGGCCTGAAACCGGAAAAGACCAAGAACCATGCGAAAATCCATCCACACCCTTTTGCTTCCCTTGCTGCTGGCCGCCCTGGCCGTCGCCTTCGGCTACCGCAGCTACGGGAACGCCGCGCAGCGCATCGCCGACGACCTGAGCCAGGCCGTGCAACGCACCGTACTGGCCGAGCGCGCCCTGGCCCTGCACCCCGACACGCTCCGCGCCTATGCCCGCCTGAGCCGCTCCATGGGCGCGCCCGTCACCATAAGCAGCCACAACCCCGCCTTTGCCGAGGTACTGGCCATGCCCGCCCTCCGACGCCACGCAGTACTGACGGTGTGCGTGCCCGCCGGCGAAGGCCAACCGTCCTCCGCCCACGCCCTGCCCTCCGGCTGCCTGTCGAGCGACACCGTGCTGTGGATGGCTCCCGAAGCCGGTGGCGCCGTCCTCTCGTTCCGCGCCTACGCGCGCTGCACGCCGTGGTTCATCCTCTCGCAGTCCGACTTGCGCACCGCCGGGGCACTGTTACTCGCAGCCCTGTTGTGCGGCGGGTATGCCTGCCTCGGCCGGCGCCGCCGCGCCTCCCGCTCGCCAGAAGCCCGGACGGACGACGACAACTTCATCACCCTGGGGAACCTCTCGCTCTCCGTGCGCGACGACTGCTTCTACGACCACCGCCACCAACGCCTGCACCTGACGCCCATGCAGTATGCCCTGATGCAGATGTTCTACCAGAACGACGCCCACCGCCTCACGAAGCAACACATCTGCCGCTCCCTCTGGCCCGGCAAGGACAACGCGGACGAAACGCTCTACACCCTCATCCGCCGCCTCAAGCCCATCGTCGAAGCCCATAGCAACCTGCACATCAGCAGCGACCGGGGCAGGGCGTACGTACTGGAAATCAACGAATAAAGCAGGGGAAGCCCCCGCCCACAGCCGATTGTCAGCCAACTGTCAGGCAAATGTCAGCCTTTTGCCAAGGGCGGCAAACAGCGGAACACGTACCTTCGCGCCGTAAACCATCACTGACGCGAAAGAATGAAACGAAAACTGATTCTGTTGTTCCTCCTGGCCTGGACGGCGGGGGGAATGCTCCGGGCGCAAAGCCCGAATCCAGCGCAGGCAGGCACCCTGCGCGGCCGCATCACCGGCCCCGATTCCCAACCCATCGAACTGGCCAACGTCGCCCTGCTGGCTGCAGACTCCACCTTCCTGCAAGGCACATGCACCGACGACGACGGCCGTTTCCACCTGACGGGCGTAACACCCGGCACCTACGCGCTGCAAGTGTCGTGCGTGGGTTACGAGACGCAGACCCTTCCTTCGGACGGGCGGACCGCCATCTCCTGCACGCTCCAGCCCGCGACGTACGCCCTGGGCGAAACCACCGTGACCGCCCGGCGCCCGCAATTCCGCCTGAAGGAGGGCGGCGTGCTGGAGACCGACGTGCGCCACAGCTTGCTGGCCCGCCTGGAGACCGCCGCCGAGGTGCTGGCCCGCCTGCCCGGCGTGCGCAAGGAGGCGGAAGGCGGACTGACCGTCTTCGGCAAGGGGACACCTCTTATATATATAGACAACCGCCGCGTACAGGACGGGGGAGAACTGGAACGCCTGGCCGCCGCCGACATCGACCGCGTGGAGTTGCTGACCAACCCGGGGCCGGAGTACGACGCCGAGGTGAAAGCCGTCATCCGCATCCACACCCTGCGGGGCGAGGGCGAAGGCTGGGGAGGCAACGCGCGCATCGGCCTCGTACAAAGCCGCCGCACGGGGCAAACTTCGCAAGCGGGCCTCCACTACCAACACAGGGGACTGACGCTCCACGCATCGGGCTACACGGGTCTGACCCAAGAACGGATGGGACGGGACGCGCGCTACCTCATCACGCCCCTCCACCGCCCCGGAAAGACGCTGGAAGTGCTCGACAGGTTCGACCGCCGCACCAGAATCTTGCACGTTGGCGCGCAAGCCAGCGCAGACTACCGCCTGAACCGGCGGCACAACGTGGGCGCGTCGTACCAATGGCGGCGCACGCCCTTGATGCGGATGCACTTCGACTCGGGCTACGGACGGCGGGAAGGGAACGAAACAACCGGCTACACCCCGCAACTGTCGGACAACTTCCAGCAGGACGCCGCACACCAACTGAACGCCTACTACCAGGGCGACGCCGCCCGCTGGCACATCGACCTGACCGCCGACGCGCTGATAGGCTCGACACGCAGCACGCAAGAAGTCCTTGAGACACAGGAAGCCGGCGCCGGGCGCGAAATAGACTCGTACAGCCGCTCCCGCCACCGGCTCTACGCCGCCCGCCTCGTCCTGAGCCGTCCCGTGGGGCCGGGGACCGTCCTCTTCGGCGCGGACGGCACCTTCGTCCGCCGGCGCAGCCGCTTCGACAACCCGCAGGCCGTGCTGCGAAGCACGGACAGCCGCATCGACGAGCGCAAGGGAGCGGCCTTCGCCCGATACTCGCTGACGATGGGACGGGCGAGCGCCTCGGCGGGGCTGCGCTACGAGCACGTCCGTTCGCGCTACTACGAGCAAGGCGTCTTCGTCCCCGCGCAGAGCCGCACGTACGACGACTGGCTGCCCACCGCGTCCGTCGATTTCCCCATAGGCAAGGCGCAGGCCAGTCTGACCTACACGGTGAAGCCCCGCCGCCCCCCGTTCCAGAACCTGCGCAGCGAGTTGAACTACAACAACCGCTACGTCTACGAAGGCGGCAACCCGCTGCTGCGCCCGGAGACGCGGCACGACGTGCAGTTCAACGTTCTATGGAAATGGATACAGGCCTCGGCGGGCTACCAGCGCAGGCGGCACGCCATCGGCTTCCAGACGCGCGACCTCGAAGGCGGAGACCCGGAGAGCCTCATCTTCTCCTCCGCCAACTACCCGCGCATGGAGGAGCTGAACGTCTCCCTCTTCCTGTCGCCCCGGATAGGCTGCTGGGAGCCGACGGCGAGCGCGTTTCTCCAGCAACCCTTCTTCCGCACGGAATGCCGGGGCGAACGGCGAAGACTGAACCGCCCGCTGGTCTACGCCGTGTGGCGCAACAACTGGTCGCTGCCGGGCGGCTGGCTCCTCTCGCTCGACGCCGACTTCCAGAGCCGGGGCGACTACGGGCCGATGCGCTTGGAGCGGATGTGGGGCGTGGACATCGCCGTGCGCCGCTCGTGGCTGAACGGGCACCTGTCCGCATCGCTCGCGGGCAGCGACCTGTGGAACTCGCGGCGGGGCGACTCTTGGCTCTACGGCTCGCGGTTGGAGTTCCGGAAAACCGTGCGGCCGGACTCCCGCTGCCTGATGCTGACCGTGAGCTACCGGTTCCGCCCGGCGGCGAAAGCCTATCAAGGACGGCCGGCGGCAGAGGACGACCTGCGGCGGCTGTGACGCGAAAAGGCAAAGATACGCAAAAAACCGGGGATATTGTTGCGATATGCGAAACTTTCCCTTACATTTGCGGGAAAATTGTAACAAGCAGATACCGGAAAACATCAACATTGCAACTATGGATACATCAAAAATTGTAGGAGAGAAAATCAAGTCGCTCCGCGAAAGCCGCAACATCACGCTGGAAGAGCTGGCCCAACGCTCGGGCCTGGCCACCGAACAAGTGGAACGCATCGAACAAAACATAGACCTGCCGTCGCTGGCGCCGCTCATCAAAATCGCGCGCGTGCTGGGCGTCCGCCTGGGCACCTTCCTCGACGACCAGGACGAGACGGGGCCGAGCGTCTGCCGCCACGCCGAGGCGGGAGACACCATCAGCTTCTCGAACAACGCCATACAAAGCCGCAAGCACATGGAGTACCACTCGCTGTCGCGCTCGAAAGCCGACCGCCACATGGACCCCTTCATCATCGACGTGGCCGCCACGGACGACCAGGACTTCGTGCTGTCGTCGCACGAGGGCGAGGAGTTCATCTACGTGCTCGAAGGACGGATGGAGGTCTGCTACGGCAAGCATACCTACCTGCTGGAGCCGGGGGACAGCATCTATTACGACTCCATCGTGCCCCACCACGTGCACGGCTACGAAGGGCAGGCCGCCAAAATCCTGGCCGTGGTCTACACCCCCGCCTGAGACCCTCCGGAGGAGGGGGCGCCTCCGCCGCACCCGGGGTAAACACGGAGTGCACTCGGGACAAGCACGGAGTGCGGCGGAAGCAAACGCCGTCCGCACGCCCCGCCCGGCAGCCTTTCACCCACACTTAAAACCTCACTTTTCAAGCTTCAGAAAAAAATGCTATACAAACGCACCCTCGGCCAATGGCTGGAACATTGGGCCGAAACGACACCCGACAAAGAATACCTGGTCTACTCCGACCGCAACCTGCGCTTCACCTGGAGCCAGTTCAACCGACGCGTCGACGACATGGCGCGCGGGCTCATCGCCATCGGCGTCACCCGGGGCACGCACGTGGGCATCTGGGCCGCCAACGTGCCCGACTGGCTCACGCTGCTCTACGCCTGCGCGAAGATAGGCGCGGTGTACGTGACCGTCAACACCAGTTACAAACAATCGGAACTGGAATACCTCTGCAAAGACTCGGACATGCACACCCTCTGCATCGTCAACGGCGAGAAGGACAGCGACTTCGTGCAGATGACCTACACCATGCTGCCCGAACTGCGCACCTGCCAGCGCGGGCACCTGCAGAGCGAACGCTTCCCCCGGATGCGCAACGTCGTCTACGTCGGACAAGAAAAATACCGGGGCATGTACAACACCCACGAACTGCTGCTGCTGGGCGAAAACGTCGCCCCCGCCGCATTGGAAGAACTGAAAGCGCAGGTGACGTGCGAAGACGTGGTGAACATGCAGTACACCAGCGGCACCACGGGCTTCCCAAAGGGCGTCATGCTGACCCACTACAACATCGCCAACAACGGCTTCCTGACCGGCGAGCACATGAAGTTCACGCAGGAGGACAAACTTTGCGTCTGCGTCCCCCTGTTCCACTGCTTCGGCGTCGTGCTGGCCACGATGAACTGCCTGACCCACGGCTGCACGGAGGTGATGGTGGAACGGTTCGACCCGCTGGTCGTCCTGGCCTCCGTCCACAAGGAGCGGTGCACGGCCCTCTACGGCGTGCCCACCATGTTCATCGCCGAACTGCACCACCCGATGTTCGACATGTTCGACATGTCCAGCCTGCGCACCGGCATCATGGCCGGGTCGCTCTGCCCCGTCGAACTGATGAAACAAGTGGAAGAGAAGATGTTCATGAAAGTCACCAGCGTCTACGGCCTGACGGAAGCGTCGCCCGGCATGACGCACAGCCGCATAGATGACCCCGCAGAAGCACGCTACACGACAGTGGGCCGCGACTTCGAGCACACGGAAGTGCGCGTCATCGACCCCGAGACGGGACTCGAATGCCCCCCGGGCGTGCAGGGCGAGATGTGCTGCCGAGGCTACAACGTAATGAAAGGCTACTACAAACGCCCCGAAGCCACGGCCGAGGTCATCGACAAGGACGGCTTCCTGCACAGTGGCGACCTGGGCGTGAAGGACGAACAGGGCTACTACCGCATCACCGGGCGCATCAAGGACATGATTATCCGTGGGGGCGAAAACATCTATCCCCGCGAAATCGAGGAGTTCCTCTACCAGATGCCCGGCGTGAAAGACGTGCAAGTGGCCGGCATCCCCTCGCCCAAGTACGGCGAGGCCGTCGGCGCCTTCATCATCCTGAAGGAAGGCGTGCAGATGGACGAGATGGACGTGCGCGAGTTCTGCATGGGCAAGATTGCGCGCTACAAGATTCCGAAGTACATCTTCTTCGTCAAGGAGTTCCCCATGACGGGCAGCGGGAAAATACAGAAGTTCAAGCTGAAGGACGTGGGCCTGGAACTCTGCAAGGAGAAGGGAATAGAAATCGTGTGATGAATGGTTGATGGGCAACGATGAATGATGAATGGTTAATGAAGAATGGTTGATGGGCAACCGCGTATGTTTAGCCAGTCAATCATCAACCATTCATCATTAACCATTAACCCTTGTTCTCAGCCGATATACAGGTTCAGTTCGAGGTAGAGGTACTCGTGCCCGTCCACCGTGCTTGTTTCAAACTGAATCTTGTCCTCCCGGGCCAGCCAACCGATGGCGGCGTTGAGGTCGCGGTCGGACAGGCCCGTAGCTTCTTTCAAATCGTTGTACTCCCACTTCCGGTTGTGGTCCAGCAGGCGCCATACTTTGCCTGCGTTTTGGCCGATAGTCTGTGCATCCATGATAATAACAATTTAGAGTTAAAGACAGAAAGGTCCTTATGGTTTGTCAGCCAAAGGTAGTAAAAACCTTATAATCCGGCAATATTCCTCCCGCCTTTAATAACTATTAACGCCCGGACGCGCCAAACAGGTCAGTCCTCTTCCTTGGCAGGATAGTTCATCTGGGCGTCGTTCATCCGTTCCAGGACCTCATGCAGGAACTTGGCCGCCTCCCAGCGGGCCATGGGCAGGTCGTGCAGCAGGTAGTTGCCGCAATCCTGCGGGGCGGCGCCGGGCACCTCTCCCTCATACCGGGCAATGAAGCGGAACGTCTCCTGCATGAGGGGCAGGATGTCCGACGGCTGGAGGTCGCCGCGCATCAGCAGGTAATTGCCCGTCAGGCACCCCATGGGACCCCAGTAGACAATGCGGTCCTGCCACTCGGGCTGATTGCGCAAGTAGGTGGCGGCCAGGTGCTCGATGGTGTGCAGCGCGCCCGGATGGAGGGCGGGCTCCCGGTTGGGTTCCTTCATGCGGATGTCGAAGGTAGTGATGACTTCGCCGCCCACTTCGTCGCGGCGCGACACATAGATGCCCCGCAAGAGGCGGATGTGGTCGATGGTAAAACTGGGAATCTTCTTCATATCTTAAGTGCAATTAAAGTTTCTCCGGCAGGCGGGACAGGAAGGCGCGCGTCGTGCGGAACGAGCGGTCGGCCACCGTGTCCCAGAAGTTCAGGTACTGGTTCCAGTGGCCCTCGGCGCCGGGCGTGTCGCTAATGATGCGGAAGCTCAGGAAAGGCACGCCATACAGGTGGCAGGTCTGGGCGATGGCGGCCGACTCCATGTCGACGGCCAACGCCTCGGGGAAACGGCCCTTGATGGCGTCCAACTCGGCGCGGGCAGTGATGAACTGGTCGCCCGTGCAAATCAGGCCGCAATGGATGCGGCTCTCCAGACCGTCCGCGCCGTCCAGGCGGCGGGCGCAATCGAGCAGCGCGGGATGGGCCTCGAACTGTGCCGGAAGGCCCTGCACCTGCCCGTAGGCATTGCCCTCGCCGCACCAGACATCGTGATAGACGACGTGCGCCCCGGCCACCACGTCGGTGACGCCGAGCACGGCATCCACCCCGCCGGCCACGCCCGTGCTAATCACGCAGTCCGGGGCGAACCTCCGTATCAGTTCGGCCGCGCCTATGGCGGCGTTCACCTTGCCTATCCCGCAACGCGCCAGCACCAGGCGGTTCGCGCCCAAGCGGCCTTCTACATATTTATATATCCCATGCGTCTGCTCCGTGGCTTCCTCGAGGTGAGAAGCCAGGCGCGCATGTTCGTCTTCCATCGCGTTAATCACTCCGACAATCATGTTTCCGTATTTTAAGTTCCGCCGGCAAAGGTACGACAAACCTCCGCAATTAATCCGTAATAAAGCCAAATTTATTTCCGTTTGCGCCCGCTTTGCGCTATCTTTGCCGGGAAAACGGGCATTCAGGAGTGAAGAAGCACAAAGGGCTATCGGCTGAACTTCCCCAACTTCTCCGCTTCTCCACTCTTTTAACTCCCGGCATGCAGTCACACATTTAACAAAGAAGATAACACAATGAAGAAATTCCTTCCCGACCTCCTCGTCCTCGCGGCCTTCGTGCTGCTGTCATTCGCCTACTTCTACCCTGCGGACGTGGAGGGGCGCATACTCTTCCAACACGACACCGAGGCCGGGGCCGGAGCCGGCCACGAGGCGCAGGAATACTACCAAGAGACGGGCGAACGCACGCGCTGGACCAACGCCTTGTTCGGCGGGATGCCCACGTACCAGATTTCACCGTCGTACGACTCCACACGCCCCTTGTCGTGGGTGCAGAGCGTGTACCACCTGTTCCTGCCGAACTACGTCTACCTGACGTTCATCATGATGCTGGGCTTCTACATCCTGCTGCGTGCGTTCGGCATCCCCGCGTGGTATGCGGGCATCGGGGGCGTGCTGTGGGGCTTCTCTTCGTACTTCTTTATCCTCATCTCCGCCGGGCACATCTGGAAGTTCATCACCCTGGCCTACATTCCGCCGACCATCGCAGGCATGGTCTTGGCCTACCGGGGACGGCTGCTGGCCGGAGGGCTGCTCACCGCGCTGTTCGTCGCCCTGCAGATTGCCTCGAACCACGTGCAGATGTCCTACTACTTCCTGTTCGTCATGCTCTTCATAGCTGTGGCCTACGGCGTGGAGTCCTGGCGCGCGAAAGCCTTCCCGCAGTTCCTCCGGGCGACGGGCGTGCTGGTGGTGGCCGGACTGGTGGGCGTGGCCATCAACTTGTCGAACCTCTACCATACTTATACGTACAGCAAGCAAACCATGCGCGGGCCGAGCGAACTGGTGCAGACGGGCGACGACGCCGCGCAGCAGACCGACGGCGGACTGGAACGGGACTACATCACGCAGTGGAGCTACGGCATCGGCGAGACGTGGACGCTGCTCATCCCCAATTACAAGGGAGGCGCCTCCGTCCCCCTGGCCGACAACGAACAGGCCATGCAGAAGGCCAACCCGAGGTACGCAGGGCTGTACCGCCAACTGACGCAATACTTCGGCACGCAGCCGATGACGGCGGGTCCGGTCTACGTGGGGGCGTTCGTGCTCTTCCTGTTCCTGCTGGGCTGCTTCGTGGTGAAAGGGCCGCTGAAGTGGGCGCTGTTGGGGGCCACGGTGTTCTCCATCCTGCTGTCGTGGGGTAAGAACTTCATGCCCCTGACCGACCTGTTCATCGACTACGTGCCGATGTACAACAAGTTCCGCGCAGTGTCGTCCATCCTCGTCATCGCCGAATTCACCATCCCGCTGCTGGCCATGCTGGCGTTGGTCAAACTGATGCGCGAGCCGGAATTGCTGCGCCGCCACCTCAAGCCGCTACTTGTCTGCGTCCTGCTCACGGCGGGCGTAGCGTTGTGGAACGCCGTGCCGGGCACTCCCTCGCCCTCGGACTACGTGCCCGCCCAAGAGATGCAGATGCTGCAAAGCGCGGCCGACCAGGGCTACCTGCCCGCCCAGGAACTGCCCGCCATCCTGCAGAACCTGTCCGAAGTCAGGGCGGAGTTGGTGCAGGCGGACGCCTTGCGCAGCTTCCTGATTATCGCCGCCGGGCTATTGTTGCTGATGCTCTACGCCGGAGGGCGGCTGCGCCGTTCGTTCACGGTGGGCGGCATCGCGCTGCTGTGTTTGGTGGACATGTGGGGCGTAAACAAACGCTACCTGTACGACGCGCAATTCGTGCCGAAGTCCATCACGACCACCTCCTTCACACAGAGCGAGGCCGACAAGCTGATTTTGCAAGACACTGACCCGGACTACCGCGTGCTGAACCTGGCTTCGAACACATTCAACGAGAACAAAACATCCTACTGGCACAAGAGCGTCGGCGGATACCACGCCGCCAAGCTGCGCCGTTACCAGGAGCTTATCGACCACCGCATCGTGCCCGAGATGCAAGCCGTCTACGCCGAGGTGGGCCGCACGGGCGGCCGGGCGGACAGTCTGGACGCCTCGCGGTGGCCCGTGCTGAACATGCTGAACACGCGCTACTTCATCCTTCCCACTGACCAACAGGGCGGCACCGCGCCGCTGCGCAATCCCTCGGCGCTGGGCAACGCCTGGTTCGTGGACCGGGTGACGTACGTGGAGAACGCGAACGAGGAAATCGCGGCCTTGGACCGCCTGCAACCCGCGCGCGAGGCAGTGGCCGACCGCCGCTTCAGCGAGGCCCTTGGCGGACTGGAGCAGGCGCACAAAGACAGCCTCAGCACGCTGCGCCTGACGGCTTACGAGCCTAACCGCCTGACGTACGAGGCGGAGAACGCGGGCGAGGGCGTGGCCGTCTTCTCGGAAATCTATTATCCCGACGGATGGCAAGCGACCATCGACGGCGAGCCGGCTCCGCTGGCGCGGGTGAACTACGTCTTGCGCGCCCTGCGCGTCCCGGCCGGCAAGCACGTGATAGAAATGCGCTTCGACCCGCAAAGCCTGCACGTCACCGAGGGCATCGCCTACGCCGGACTGTCGCTGTTAGTGCTGGGCGCGGCGGCGGGAGCCGGGCTTTGGGCTTGGCGGCGGAAGAAAAACGGAGAAAACGGCTGAGCAACTTATAGCCCGGCCACTCCCTTCCCTACATCATCATATTCTTACGTATCGAGAACTTCACGATGGCCATGGCGTTGATTTGCGTCAGCGGCAGGTCCATAGGCTCGTGGTGCGTGTTGTAGCTCACCAGCCTGAGGAATCCGGGCTGCTCGGAGCGGTTGACGTACTTCACCGTCAGGTACTCGTCGCCCCCGCGCTGGAAGGAGACGAGGTACATCTCGCCGTAGATGACCGCGTCGAAGTCGTGGATGAAGCGGAAGCCCACGATGTCGCCCGCCTTCAGGATGGGGTACATGCTGTCGCCGCTGACGTAGACCGCGCCGTCGCAGAGCGGGATGTTCGGGATGTGTATCTGCCCCAGGGCATACTGCGGGCGCGGCTCGAGCAGGGTCTTCAGGTTGGCGGCGGCCGAGATGTCATACAGCGTCACGCTGCGGTCGTCCAGCGCCTCGGCCGTCTTCGGCTGGTGCAGGCGTTCCACGGGGCCGCTGGCCAGTTCGCAGTCGCAATAGTTGTCCTGCTTCACGGGCGAACCCTTGCCCGTCAGCAGCCAGTTGTAGTCCACCTGCGACAGGCGTCCCAGTAGCAGCGCAAAGTCGATGCTGTTGCGGGCCACCCAGTTGCTCAGCGTCGAGCGCGAGATGCCCAGGTAGTTGGCCAGTTCGACGTCTTTCTTGAAACCCATCACCAGCTTCGCGCGCTTCACGATGTCGGCCACGCTGAATACCTGGTCTTTGTCCATCTTTCCGTTCTCCATACTTCTCGGTTTTGTTAAGGGGTTGTTTCCAATCGGGAAATTCCGGCTTCATGCGGAAACTCCGGCGGCACCGCGATTCCCAGTTTGAAACCACGGCTGCCTTTTTCTCCACAAATATAAGGATAATGTTTCAGACATGCAACACCTCCCAGGGAAAACAGGCAGAAAAATTGACAAGCCCCGCGCCGTGCGGCAAACGCTTGCCCCGTGCGCACCCGGGGCAAACGCCGTCCGCACTCCGGAGAAGCGTTTGCCGCACCCGGGACGGGCGTTCTCCGCAGCGTCCGTAACCGGCTGTGGAACAAAGGGAAAGGAAAGGCAAAAAGAACGCGGGGGCACGGAAAACTTTTGACAGTTCCGCGCCCCCGCTCCTTTGCCAAGCAGCAGCGTTTATTTATCGGGCGTCTCCCAACGCTTGGTGGCCGTGCAGGCCACGTTCAGCGTCTGGTCGCCGGCCTGGATGCGGAAGTCCCCTTCTTCCAGCACCCAGTGGCCGTCGTAGCCCACGAAGGCCAGGTCGGAGGCTTTCACGCGCAGCGTGACGGTCTTCGTCTCGCCGGGCTGCAAGGAGACTTTCTCGAAGGCGCGCAGGCGGCGGTTGTCCGGGGTGAGCGAGGCTACCAGGTCACTGCTGAACAGGAGCACGCTTTCCTTGCCGGCCACACGGCCCGTGTTGGTGACGTCGACGGTG
>CASEKR010000034.1 GCA_949288585.1 uncultured Bacteroides sp.
TTTGAAATCACCCAAGAAATCTATGACAACATTCAAAGCACAGGCGGCTTCATTATCATAGGCCACGGCTATTATCTAGACATGGTAAGCGTCCAATAAGACGCTATGTCACAATAGGGTTGTTAGAGAGGGCATGTCGCGAGACACGCCCTCTTTTTTTATGCTTTCAGGAAGCCTTTATTATCAACGGTTTAGAAGCAGTACGGACGGCGTTTGCGCCGAGTGCACTCGGGACAAACACGGAGTGCGGAGGGTGCAAACACGGACCGCACCCGGGACAAGCCCCGTCCGCACCCGGCAGAAAAGCCCGACGCAGGAGGAAGAGAAGCGCGGCACTGTCTTTTTAGACTGATTCTAATATTTTAGCGCAAATCCCCTCCGTTTTTCCGTACTTTTTCCTACCTTTACGACTTGTTGGAGACGAATGCCCTGCCGCGCTTGAATAAAATTTGATTCGCCAAGCGGCAAAAGCAGCCCCATGAGCCTGCGTGGTAGGTGTTTCCGGCACTATGGACAAGGAAAAAGAAAAACAAAATATAAAATGACTTACAAATGGAATTACCAGACCATCACACCCCAACAGGCAGAAGCAAGCCGTCAACTGGCGCAAGCGCTGGGCATCAGCCCGGTCTTGGGCCGGCTGCTGGTGGAGCGGGGAATCACCACGGCACAGGCCGCACGGAAGTTCTTCCGCCCACAGTTGCCCGACTTGCACGACCCGTTCCTGATGAAGGACATGGACGCGGCTGTCGAGCGTCTGAACCGGGCGATGGGCAGAAAAGAACGGATATTGGTGTATGGGGACTACGACGTGGACGGAACGACGGCCGTCGCGCTGGTCTATAAGTTCATCCAGCAGTACTACTCGAACATCGACTACTACATCCCAGACCGCTACAACGAGGGGTACGGCGTGTCGATGAAAGGCGTGGACTATGCTGCCGAGACGGGCGTGAAGCTGGTCATCGTCCTGGACTGCGGCATCAAAGCCGTGGAGGAAATCGCGTACGCCAAGGAAAAAGGCATCGACTTCATCATCTGCGACCACCACGTGCCCGACGACGTGCTGCCGCCCGCCGTGGCCATCCTGAACGCCAAGCGCTTCGACAACACCTACCCCTACGAGCACCTGTCGGGCTGCGGCGTGGGCTTCAAGTTCATGCAGGCCTTCGCCCTGAGCAACGGCATCGAGTTCCACCACCTCATCCCCCTGCTCGACCTCGTGGCCGTCAGCATCGCGTCGGACATCGTGCCCATCATGGGCGAGAACCGCATCCTGGCCTACCACGGGCTGAAACAACTGAACTCCAACCCCAGCGTGGGCCTGAAAGCCATCATTGACGTCTGCGGGCTGTCGGACAAGGAACTGACGGTGAGCGACATCGTATTCAAGATAGGGCCGCGCATCAATGCGTCGGGACGCATCCAGAACGGCAAGGAAGCGGTGGACCTGCTGACGGAACGCGACTTCTCGGCCGCGCTGGAGAAGGCGGGGCAAATCAACCAATACAACGAAACGCGCAAGGACCTGGACAAGTCGATGACGGAAGAAGCCAACCACATCGTCGAGGGACTGTCGCACCTGGCCGACCGCCGCTCCATCGTGCTCTACAACGAGGCGTGGCACAAGGGCGTCATCGGCATCGTGGCCTCGCGCCTGACGGAGATATACTACCGCCCGGCGGTGGTGCTGACGCGCACGGGCGACCTGGCCACCGGCTCGGCGCGGTCAGTCTCGGGCTTCGACGTCTACAAAGCCGTGGAGCATTGCAGGGATTTGCTGGAGAACTTCGGAGGCCACACCTACGCCGCCGGCCTGTCGATGAAGGTAGACAAGGTGCCCGAATTCATGCGCCGCTTCGAGGAGTTCGTGGCCGAACACATCCTGCCCGAACAGACCAGCGCGGTGATTGACATCAACGCGGAGATTGACTTCAAGGACATTACGCCCCGGTTCTTCAACGACCTGAAACGCTTCAACCCCTTCGGGCCGGAGAACGTGAAACCCGTCTTCTGCACGCATAATGTCTACGACTACGGCACAAGCAAGGTCGTGGGCCGCGAACAGGAGCACATCAAGCTGGAACTGGTGGACAACAAGTCGCACAACGTCATGAACGGCATCGCCTTCGGCCAAAGCTCGCACGTGCGCTTCATCAAGACCAAACGCTCGTTCGACATCTGCTACACCATCGAAGAGAACACGCACAAGAAGGGCGAAGTGCAGCTGCAGATAGAAGATATCAAGCCCAACTGGAGGGACGATGAGCAGCAGACCCGGGTGTGACATTTACCACCAAATCCTGAAGCAATACTGGGGCTACGACTCCTTCCGGGGCATCCAGGAAGACATCATCCGCAGCATCGGGCGCGGCGAAGACACGCTGGGCCTGATGCCCACGGGCGGCGGCAAGTCCGTCACCTTCCAAGTGCCCGCCCTGGCCCGCGAAGGCATTTGCCTCGTCGTCACGCCCCTCATCGCCCTCATGAAAGACCAGGTGCAGAACCTGCGCGCCCGGGGCATCCGCGCATTGGCCATCCACGCCGGCATGAGCCGCGAGGACATCGTGACCACGCTGGAGAACTGCATCTTCGGCCCCTACAAGTTCCTCTACGTCTCGCCCGAACGGCTGGACACCGACATCTTCCGCGCCAAGCTGCGACGGATGAACATCTCGATGATAACCGTGGACGAAAGCCACTGCATCTCGCAATGGGGCTACGACTTCCGCCCCGCCTACCTGAAGATTGCCGAGATACGCGACCTCCTGCCCGGCGTGCCCGTCCTCGCCCTGACCGCCACCGCCACGCCCCAGGTAGTGGACGACATACAGGCCCGCCTCCGCTTCGCCCGCCCCAACGTCTTCCGCATGAGCTTCGAGCGGAAAAACCTGGCCTACATCGTCCGCCGGACCGAGGACAAGAACCCCGAACTGCTGCACATCCTGAGCCGCGTCCCCGGCAGCGCCATCGTCTACGTGCGCAGCCGCCGCCGTACCAAGGAAGTGGCCGAACTGCTCACCGCCGAAGGCATCAGCGCCGACTACTACCACGCCGGGCTGGACGACGCCGCCAAAGACCTGCGGCAACACCGCTGGCAACAGGACGAAACGCGCGTCATCGTCGCCACGAACGCCTTTGGCATGGGCATCGACAAGCCCGACGTCCGCCTGGTCGTGCACCTCGACCTGCCCGACTCCATCGAAGCCTACTTCCAGGAAGCCGGGCGCGCCGGACGCGACGGACAGAAAGCCTACGCCGTCATCCTCTACGCCCGCTCGGACAAAACCCTGCTGAAACGCCGCATCCCCGACACCTTCCCCGACAAAGACTACATCCGCGACGTCTACGAACACCTGCAATACTACTACCAGATGGCCATGGGCGACGGCCTGGGCTGCGTCCGCGAGTTCGACATCGAAGACTTCTGCCGCAAGTTCCGCTACTTCCCCGTGCCCGTAGACAGCGCCCTGAAGATACTCACCCTGGCCGGCTACCTGGACTACACCGACGAGCAGGACAACGCCTCGCGCCTCCTCTTCACCCTCCGCCGCGACGAACTCTACCGCCTGCGCGGACTGGACGAAGACACCGACTTGCTTATCCGCATCCTGCTGCGCACCTACACGGGACTGTTCACCGACTACGCCTTCATCAACGAAGACCTGATGGCCACGCGCACCGGGCTCACCCGCCGCCGGGTGTACGAACTGCTGCTGCACCTCGCACGGGTGCACATCGTCAGCTACATCCCCCGCAAGAAGATTCCGCACATTACCTATACGCGCGAACGGACAGACGCCTCGCGCCTCCACTTCCCCCCCGCCGTCTACGAAGAGCGGAAGAAGCGCTACGAAGCACGCATAGATGCCATGCTGGACTATGTCGACAACGCCACCGTGTGCCGCAGCCGGATGCTGCTCCGCTACTTCGGCGAGAAGAATGAACACGACTGCGGCCATTGCGACACCTGCCTGGCCCTGCGCAACCGGCAGAAAGAGACGCCTCCACCGCCCTCCGCCCTCCGCAAGGACATCCTGCAAGCCCTGGCCGACGGCCCGCTGACACCGGCTCAGATGGCCGACGCCATTCCCATAGGACGGGAGGCACTGGCCGACCTCTTGCGCGAACTGATGGAAGAAAGGCGCGTGACCTACGAAAACGGGCTGCTGGATTTGCGCGAAGGAACCAAATAATTCACTACTTTTGCAACCAAGAAACATATAACTATACACATCATGGGATTCTTCAAATCTTTCTTCTCGGGAAAACCCGACAACCCGATGGCCGAACAAGAAAAGGCCAGACAAAAGAACTTCGACATCTTCAAATACGACGGTATGCGCGCCCAGCGGATGGGACGCGTGGACTATGCCATCAAATGCTTCACGGAAGCACTGGCCCTGCACGATGACTTCGAGACCCGCAACTACCTGGCACAAGCCTACACCCAGGCCAACCAGCCCGAAGAAGCGCGCAAGCAACTGGAGCAAATGGCCCGGATGGAACCGGAGCACACCGCCACCTTCCTGGCCCTGGCCAACACCTGCTACATGCTGGAAGACTATCCCGCCATGGCCGAAGCCGCGAAGAAAGCCATCGTCCTCGAAGAAGGCAACGCCATGGCCCACTACCTGCTGGGCAAGGCCGACAACGGGCAAGGCGACGGTCTGATGTGCATCGCCCACCTCACCCAGGCCATCACGCTGAAAGAAGACTTCACCGAAGCACGCCTGCTCCGCGCCGAGGCATTGGCCAAGATGCACCAATACAAGGAAGCGCAGGAAGACCTGGAAGCTATCCTGGCCCAGGAGCCGGACGAGGAAAATGCCCTGCTGCTGCGCGGACAGATAGCCGAAGCCACCCAGGACTTCACGAAAGCCGAAGCCGACTACCGCCACATCACCGAGGTAAACCCCTTCAACGAACAAGCCTTCGCCTGCCTGGGACGCCTCTACATCGCCCAGAACCAACTGCCGGAAGCCATCGCCCTGTTGGACGAAGCCATCGAACTGAACCCCGGCAGTCCCGTCCTCTACCACGAACGCGGACGCGCCAAGTTGCTGAACGGCGACAAAGACGGCTCCATGGAAGACCTGAAGAAGGAACTGGAACTGAACCCGAAGGAGGCGGAACGGCTGAACGGGCAGTACGACAATCAGAAACCGCTGGTGCAGGAGAGGGACATCTTAGGGCTGTAAGCTCCCCTGCCAAGCAGAAACATGAATGCCGCCCTATCCATCACGGACCGGGCGGCATAACCACAAACGTTTAGAAAACATTCATGAAGAGTAAATTAATGCGCTAACCATTGTCAAAACAAAGATTGTCCCTCAAATATCCTCGACTCAGCCAATGGCAGCAACAGCCCACTAAGGGTCACGGTATTAGAATGAAAATTGGGACTCACCTTGGCTGTGGCCCGGCAGCTTCCTTCCGGCATGGAAAGAGTAACCGTGGCAGACAGGCCACTTCCATTGACATTAAACCGCAATGTGACATTGCCGTTCTTATCTGTACTCAACACAAAGTCAGAGCCTCTGCCTTCCAAAGTGATGCCCCCTACCCCATTCGGACCTCCACCAGACAAAACGGGGGAGACTTGTACAACGGCACGGTCGTCGGAGATACTGATAAAATTGGTATTACTTGACACAAACACTCTCTCCCCCCGTTTGAAGGTAACCCAATCGGCTTCCAAAACAAAGCTCAACTGTTCAATGGACTCCATAGCCTTGGCAAAGGCTATCGAATCGCTCAAGGCTTGTTGCCTCTTCTGCTCGGCGCGGCTCTGGGCGCGCTCTTCTTCACTCAAATTGTTTTCCCGCTCCGCTGATGTATAGATGCGGCGCTCGGTTTGTGCCTGAAGAGCCAAAGCTCCCGACAGAAACAGAAACATCATTACACAGTATTTCATAAGTATATGGATTAATTTTAATAGAATACACTTATCATTTTCAGTCCGTCCCTCCGCCCAAGGCATGATAAAGCCCTATCACGCCTTGGGCTTCGTCATATTTGTCCTGCACCGCCGTCAGTTGCGCAGAGAGCAGCGACTGCCGGGCAGTGAGCACCTGCAGGTAGTTCACCTCGGCGGAGTTGTCCATCAGCAGTTGCGTGTCCATTACGGTGGTCTGCAGTTGGGTGACCTGTTCACGGTCGAGGCGGAGGCGTTCACGGGCAGTCTGGCACTGCATCAGGGCGTTATTCACTTCGTTGCCTGCGTCGAGCAGCGATTGGCGGAAGCGGAGCAAGGCTTCCTGCTGTTGCGCCTTGGCAATCTTCAGGTTAGCCACATTCTGCCCCCGGTTGAAGAGGGGCTGCACCAACGAGCCGACGGCGGAGAGGAGCCACGAACCGGGATTGGTGATGGCAGCCCCGCCGCTGTTGGTCCATCCGGCAGCTCCCCCCAATGTTATTGAGGGATAGAATGCCGAGCGGGCCGAGTTGACACCGTAGAAAGCCTGCATCAGTTGCGCTTCCGCCTGGCGGACATCGGGGCGACGGGCGACAAGGTCGAGCGGCACGCCTACGCTGAGCGACTGCGGGAAACGCTGGTCGCCCATCACGCCGCGTTCGATGTGCCGGGGCGTCTGTCCGAGGAAGGCGCAAAGGGCGTTCTCCTGCTCGATGGCCTGCTGCTGGAGGCTGAGCAAAGACGATTGCGCCGCCAAGTGAGAGGCACGGGCCTGCGCCACGGTAGCACGGTCGGCCTGTCCCGCCAGGAGCAAGGCTTCGAGACTGCGGACGTATTCCTTCCAACTCTCCACCGTTTGCTCAGTGATACGGATTTGCTCGTCCAGCATCAGCAGCGCATAGTAGCTGTCCGCCACCGTGGCAATGACCTGCGTCTGCATCAGTTGCCTATAAGCGTCGCTCTCCAGCAGGGCGGCACGGGCACGGCGTTTGGCATTGGTCAACCTGCCGGAAAGGTCAATTTCCCACGAGGCGGACGCGCCGACGTTATAGGTCTTCTGCGCCTTGCCTCCGTCGAAGCTCGACAGGGCGCCTTCGGGCGCGAAGTCTACAGAGGGCAGGTAACTCAGTTTGCTCTGCCGCAACGTCGCCTGCGCCTCCTCCACTTGCAGGCGGGCTACTTGCAGGTCGGTGTTCGCCTCCAAGCCCTGCCGGATGAGAGCTTGCAAATGTGGGTCAGTAAAGAGTTCCTCCCAACGGAGGGAAGCCAGGGAGCGCGCCGTGTCCGGACGGTTCTCCGGGCGGTAAAGACTGTCGAGGCCGTTCAAAGCCTGCGCAGGACGCTCGTATCGGGTATAGACGCCGCACGAAGCAAGCATGGCGCCCCAAACGAAAATCACTATATATCTTATTCGTTTCATAATCTTTTATTGTAAATCTTTATCTTAATCAAGGATTTTAAGCCCCAACAAACGATGTCGTATGCAGCCCCCCCTCTACAGCTATCTGTAGGGCCGTTTTCTCGTGGGGGACAAACGAGGTGCTCGTGGGGGACAAACGAAGCCCTCGTCGGGGACAAACGAGACCCTCGTGGGGGACAAATGAGCATCCCGTGGGGGACACAAGAGAAATCCGTGTGTCTATATCCTTGTTTTTGTAACACATTTTCAGCTTACCATAGTCTCTATCTTGACCTATTCGCCGTGCGTCCTTCGGGGCATCACCCTTTCCTCTATCGCCTGAAAGACGATGAACAGCGAGGGCACCACGAAGAGCAGGGCGAGGGTGCCGACTATCATGCCGCCCACGACGCCCGTGCCCAAGGAAACATTGCCATTGGCACCCGCCCCGCTGGCGAAGACCAGTGGTAACATGCCGATGACCATCGTGAGCACCGTCATGAGCACGGGGCGCAGACGGACAGCGGCGGCGGACACGGCAGCCTGTGCCAACGTCATGCCCTGGCGGCGGCGCGTGGCGGCGTACTCGGTGATGAGGATGGCCGTCTTGGCCAGCAGGCCGATGAGCATGATGAGTCCCGTCTGCATGTAGATGTTGTTCTCCAAGCCGCACGCTTTCGACAGGGCGAAGCTGCCCAACAGGCCGAAAGGCACACTGAGCATCACGGCGAGGGGGACAAACAGGCTTTCGTAGAGCGCACATAATATAAGGTATACAAAGACGATACAGATGGCGAAGACGATGATGGTGTTCGACCCGCTGCCCGCCTCCTCACGGGTGATGCCGCTGTACTCGTAGCCGTAGCCCACGGGGAGTGTCTGTCGCGCCACTTCCTCCACGGCACGGATGACGTCGCCGCTGCTGAAGCCCTCGTTCATCATGGCGTTCACCTGGATGGAGCTGTAGAGGTTGAAGCGGGTCAGCGTCTCTGGCCCGTAGGTCTTGGTCAAGGTGACGAACTGGCCAATGGGAGCCATCTCACCCGACGAAGTCTTAACGAACATGTTGTCCAGGGCATCCGTGTCGAGGCGGAAGTCCTTGCGGGCTTGCACATAGACGCGGTAGAGCTTGGAGAAGCGGTTGAAGTTCGACGCATAGTTGCCACCGATGTAGCCGGACATCACACTGAGCACATCGCTGGGCGAGACGCCCATGCGCTCACACCGGGCGGCATCCACGTCCACGCGGTATTGCGGGAACTTGGTGTCGAAGGTGGTGTAGGCCATCTGTATCTCCGGCCGTTGGTTGAGGGCGGCGATGAAGCGGTCGGTATGCTCCTTCAGGGTGTTGATGTCGCCTCCGGCACGGTCCTGCACATAAAGCTCCACGCCGCTGCCCGTGCTGTAGCCCATGATGGTGGGCTGGGCGAAGGCGAATATCTTGGCACTATGCACGTCCGCCGTGCGGCGGTATATCTCGCTGATGACGGCGTTGATGTTGTCCTCCTCGTTGGGGCGGTCATCCCAGTTCTTCAGCTTGATGATGAGCATGCCGCCGCTGGGTGCCTGCCCGCCCATCATGCTGAAGCCCGACACGTTGGAGTACCGCTCTATCTGCGGGATGTCCTTGACGCACGCCTCCACTTCGGCCATCGCCTTGACCGTCTGGTGCAGGCTGCTGCCCGGCGGGGTGGTGACGTTGACGAAGACGGTGCCCATGTCCTCATCGGGCACAAGGCCTGTCTTGGTGGTCTTCATCAGTACGGCCAGCAGGATGACAGCCACAGCCAGCCCCGCCCCTATCAGCCACTTGCGGCGGAAGAACCACTGCACGCCGCCCTTGTAGCGCAGCACCAGGCGATTGAACGCGGCCTCGAAGGCATGGTGGAAGCGGCTGGAGAAGCTCATCTTCTGCCCCGACAGCTTGTCCGTATGGGGTGTCATGATAAGGGCACAGAGAGCGGGGCAAGTGGTCAGCGCATTGACGGCAGACAATCCCACGGCCACCGCCATCGTCAGACCGAACTGCATATAGAACGTGCCGCTCGTCCCGCCCATGAAGGACGTGGGGATGAACACCGCCATGAAGACCAAAGACGTGGTGACGATGGCCGCCGCAATGCCGTCCATGGCCTGCGTGGTAGCTTTGTAGGGCACACGCTCTCCCCCGTCGAACTGCGCCTGCACCGCCTCCACCACCACGATGGCATCGTCCACCACCGTGCCGATGACCAGCACCAGGGCGAAGAGCGTCAGCAGGTTCAGACTGAAGCCCGCAATATAGAGGAAGGCGAACGTACCCACTAAGGAAACAATGACCGAGATGGCGGGGATAACGGTGGAGCGTACGCTTTGCAGGAACACATACACCACCAGGATGACAAGGATGATGGCCTCCACCAGCGTCTTCACCACCTCGTGGATGGAGGCGTCCAGGAAGTCCTTGGTGCTCATCAAGTCTACCAGCACCAGGCCCTTGGGGAGTTCTTTGCGCACCTCCTCCATCAGCTTGTCTATCTCGGTGATAATCTCGTTGGCGTTCGACCCGGCCGTCTGCGAGACCATCGCCGTGGCACCGGGATGACCGGACACCTCGCTGTTGTAGCCGTAGCTCTGCGCGCCCAGTTCTATCTCGGCGATGTCCTTCAGGCGCAACACCTCGCCGCTGTCCAGGGCCTTGATGACGATGTTGCCGAACTCTTCGCTCGTCTCGTAGCGTCCCCGGTACTTTAGGGCATACTGGAAAGTATTCTCCGAGTCCTCACCTAAGGTACCCGTGGCTGCCTCCACGTTCTGCTCGCCCAGCACGGCGGTAACGTCCGATGGCATCAGCCCGTACTGCGCCATGCGTTGCGGGTTGAGCCAGATGCGCATGGCATAGTCGCCGCCCATCACGTTGACGTTGCCCACGCCGCTGATGCGCGACAGGCGCGGCTCGATGTTTATCTTGAAGTAGTTGTTGATGAAGGTCTGGTCGTAGTCGTCATTAGGCGCATAGAGGGCCAGGATTTTCAACTGGCTGTTCTGCCGCTTCTCCACAGTGACGCCAATCTTGGTCACCTCGGCGGGCAGCAGTCCCTCGGCCTCGCCCACCTTGTTCTTCACGTTGACGGTGGCCATGTCCGGGTCGGTGCCCTGCTTGAAGTAGACGGTGATGTCGCCCGCGCCGGTGTTGGTGGAGGTGGACGTCATGTAGGTCATGTTCTCCACGCCGTTGATGGCCTCCTCCAGAGGGACGACCACGGACTTCTGCACCGTCTCGGCATTGGCGCCGGTGTAGGTGGTGGACACGCGGATGGTGGGCGGCGCGATGTCCGGATATTGTTCCATCGGCAGGTTGGTCAAGCCGATAAGCCCCACCAGCAGGATAAGTGCGGAGATGACGCACGCCAGGATGGGGCGGTCTATAAAGGTTCTGAGTTTCATAATGTTCTTTTTAATAAATGAGATATATAGGGGCCTACGTAGGTTCCATGCTTTGGATACGTTGGTTCCATACTTTGGATACATTGGTTCCACCCAGTGGATACGTTGGTTTCTCCCAATGGATACGACGGTTCCACCCAGTGGATACGAAGGTTCCAAGGTAAGGAACTAAGCTGGAACCACTATCCTATTTACATTCAGTCAGTTATCAATGTGCCTTCTTGCAGCAACCCGGCTCCTTCGGCCACGATGACATCGCCCGCCTGGAGGCCGCTCTCCACGATGTATTCCTGCCCGTCGTTGACGGGGAAGACGGTGACTTGGGTCGAGGTGGCCTTGCCGTCCACTACCCTATACACAAATACCCTGTCCTGTATCTCGTAGGTGGCCTCCTGCGGCACCACCAGCACGCTGTCCCGCCGGTAGGGCACTACGACCGTGGCACTGCCCCCGTTGCGCAGCATCCCCTCCGGGTTAGGGAAGGTGGCGCGCAGGCTGACGGCTCCCGTGGAGGTGTCGATGGTGCCGCTTATAGCGTCTATCTGCCCCTTGTGCGCGTAAGGCCGGCCGTCGCTGAGGCGAAGCTCCACGGCGGGCATCTGGCGCAGGGCCTCGTCGGACGTGCCGTATTGGCGCACAAGGGCCAACACCTGGCTCTCGGTCAGGGAGAAGTAGACGTACATCTCCTCGTCGTCGCTCACCGTGGTCAGCGGGGTGGTGATGGAGGAGCTGACCAAAGCACCCACGCGGTAGGGTATCATGCCGGAGACGCCGTCCACGGGACTCTTGACCTCGGTATAGGAGAGGTCGTTCCTTGCACTCGTCTCTTGGGCTTTGGCCTGTGCCAGGGCGGCTTCGGCCTCCAGCAGGGCGTTCTTGGCCGTCTGCTGGTCGAAGGCCGACACCACCTTATTATTATAGAGCGTCTCCTTGCTGTCCGCCGTCATGCGGGCGGTGGCCACGGAGGCCTCGGCGCTCTGCACATTAGCTTCGGCGGTCTGCAAGGCCGCCCGGTAGGGCACTTGGTCGATGACGAACAACGTCTGCCCCTTGCGCACCGGGGCACCCTCATCGATACATACCTCGGTGATGGTGCCGCCCACCTGCGGACGTATCTCCACGCTCTGCCTGCCCTCCACGGTGGCGGTGTATTGGCGCGTCAGGACGCGGTCCGTCGGCGCAAGGGTCAGGGTTTTGTACTGTGTCCCGCCCGGTTGTTGCGGGGCATCCTTGCAAGCGGCAAGTCCCATGAGGCACAGGGCGCAAAGGCTTGCCGGTCGAAATAATCTCTTCATACTTACCATCTGATTTATTATTGAGTTTTGGGCGCAAAGGTACGGGGCATCGCGCGGGCGGCCCTTGTCCGAATCCGGCAGCGATTGGTCCGAATCCGGGCGTTATCATTCTTTTGCTTTAAGTGTGCTAAGAAGATAGAAAAGGCTTTCCGTGCCAGAGGCTTTGCCGTATCTTTACGCCCGTAAAGTTATGAAGTATGAAGATAGAAGACGAACTTAGGACATGGTTGCGGGAGGCACGGGCGGAAGGCGACGGGCTGGTTGATGTGGCGGCGTATGACAACAACCTGGCCATGGCGCATATACAGGGCCGTACGCTCCGCCTGGGAAATCCTGATGTGGAGAAGTGTCCCCACCTCTTCCTGCTGGTACACCGTGGCGAACTGCACCTGACGGTCAACGGCGACCGCATCGGCTTCGAAGAACCCGCCTACGTGGACTTCCTGCGAAACTCGCGGTGGGAGGACGTGGTGCTGACCGGAGGCTTCGACGCCCACCTCGTGATGGCCGAGCAAAGCTTCTTTATGGAAAGCACCTGGACGATACGCGACAAGATAACGGACGGCATGCAACACTTTGCCCAAGCCCCTTTCACGACTTGGGACGAGGCCACCGCCCGTCGTGTCCGGCTGCTGTCCGAGCTGATTTACGACCTGCTGGCAGGGGAAAGGAGGCCTTTCCTCCGCGAACAGTTGCAAGCCTTGGCCTGCGCCTGGCAATACGAGATGTGGAACACCTTCTACCGGCAGAACCAGCACCGGCGCACGGCGGGCGACGCGCATTGGCACGACATCACCTCGCACTTCTTCTACCTGGCCCAAACCCATTGCCGCGAGCAACATGAAGTGTCGTGGTATGCCCGGCAGATAGGCGTCTCGCCCGACACCCTCTCCGCCACCCTGAAGCGGACACGCGGACGCACGGCAGGCAGCATCCTGACGTCCCTGCTTGTCCGTGAAGCCAAAGTCTGCCTGCGCAACCCGTCCCTCTCCGTGCAGCAAGTGGCCGAGATGCTGGGCTTCAGCGACCAGTCGGCTTTCGGGAAGTTCTTCAAGCGGGAGTGCGGGGTGTCGCCGGCGCAGTACAAAAAGGAAGCGGGGGAGGAGGGTGTGCCGAAATATAGTTAAAGTTGCATTGCTAGGTTTAATCTGCCAAGACGTTTTTTCTGACGTTTGTATGGCATGAAATAGTTTTTTGATTACCTTTGTCGCAGTAATATAACTAAACTGATACTAATGATTCGGGCACTTCTTTTTCATATTCTACTCTTGATGACGTGCGTGCCAGGTCTGGCAAGTCATACCAACGACACATACGCCGTAGAAAATAACAAGACGCTGCTGCATTCATTGGATAGCCTAATTCAACTGGACAACCATTTTATAGATAGCAAGGAAAAACGTATCCGCCAATTGCGACAACAAAGCAAAACAGCCGCTACTCTACGAGAACAATACACCATCAACCAAGCCCTCTATCAAGAATACAGAACCTATAATGCAGATTCCGCCATCTATTATGCCGGCCAAAATCTACAAATAGCTAGTAAATATCAAAATCCGGAAGAACAAGCCGCTTCGCGCATAGATATGTCCTTTGCCTACACGGTCAATGGACTACTGACGGAAGCCTTGAACATCATACGCGATATCCATCCGGAAGAATTACCCCGCAATTTGCGCTCACAATATTTCGGACAAATGAGCACGCTCTACTCCCGTTGGAGAGATTATTCGAGCGAGAATCCCAAATCGTTCGCTTACTACAACGACTTGCAGAAAGCATACCAGGACTCCGTCTTCCACACAGCTACACCCAATGAAGCCCGCTATTGGAATTGCCGCGTCTGGCGTTATCTGGGCACACCGGAAATAGAACCCATCAGAAATGTGCTGGAAAGTCATAAACAACTTTACCAACCGGATAACCGCAGATATGCCATCCTGACCTACAACCTGGCCATCATCTACCAGACGGAGAAAGATGAAAGCAGGTATTTGGAAAATCTCATTCTGTCGGCCATGGCAGACATCCGGAGTGTGAACGGAGATGCTGGTTCCTTGCAATCCATTGCCGAATATCTGTTTAACCATGGCGACATCAACCGTGCCTATACCTACATCACATATTGCGCACAAAAAGCCATGAACTTCCATAACAGGGTGCGTGTCATCAAAATTTCAGAACTGCAAAACCGGATACACCAAGCCTACCTGGAGAATAACCGGAAACTTCAAAAACAACTCAAATATTCCGTCCTCACGGTCAGCCTTTTGGTATTAGTTTTGCTCTACACATTATTCCTTATCAAAAAACAACTAAAAAGGTTGAGATTCGCCAACCGACAACTGGACCAGGCCAACCAGTCTCAACAATCAAATATGCAACGCTTGCAAGAAGCTTACCAACAACTGGAAAATGCCAACCGGAAGTTATCCGAATTGAACGAAGAACTGGCCAAAGTCAATACACAACTGCAAGATGCCAACTACATCAAAGAAGAATATATCGGATATGTATTCAGCTTATGTTCCATTTACATCAACCAAATGGAGACATATAACAAAAACCTAAACCGTAAGCTAAAGGTCGGACAAGTGGAAGAAATCAAGAAGATTGTGAACTCAAACACGATGACCAACAAAGCGATGAGAGAGTTCTATGCCAGCTTTGATTCCGTATTCCTGCGGCTTTACCCTACCTTCGTAGAGGACTTCAACGCCCTATTACGTCCGGAAGAGCAAATCAAAGTCAAAGCAGGTGAGCTCAACACCGAACTACGTATCCACGCCCTCATCAGACTGGGCATTACGGACAGTAACAAAATAGCTGAATTTCTCCACAGTTCCCTGCAGACCATCTACAACAACCGTTCAAGAACCTGCAACAAATCCCGTATCCCCAAAGAACAATTTATCCAAGCTGTCAAGGAACTTGGCAAGGCACATTCATCACTACCTGCACTCCAGGGGGCTCTTACCGGCACTCTATAAGAAGCATTCATAGCAATATAATAATCAACGGTTTATGCGACACTTGCATTTACCGATGCACTTACCCGCGCCAACAAGTCACGTTCACGCGCCCTACCTTTGCGTCAAGGTTTTACCGCAAGAATCAATTCATTTACTAACCATTAAAAACAAAACATTATGGAAAAGAGTAAGACATTTACCCTTACATTCCTGACGTTCTTGTTGTTGATTCCGGGGTGCTTGTTTGCCCAACAAACTTTGACCATCCATGGAAACATACAAGACGAACAGGGCGAAGCTGTCATTGGCGCCAACGTCCTCATCAAAGGAAGCAGCATCGGAACAATCAGTGACGTAGACGGGAACTTCCAGTTGAATGCTGTCCCGCAAAACTCCATCTTGGAAGTCACCTACATCGGTTACGTGACCCAAGAAGTCTCCATTACTACCGACGAGCTACTGAAAATCATCCTGAAAGAAGACACCGAAGTCCTGGACGAAGTAGTCGTGGTAGGATACGGCGTACAACGCAAATCTGATTTGACAGGTGCCGTAGCGTCCGTGAACTCCAAAACATTGGAAAGCCGCCCGCAAACCAATCTTATCCAGGCTTTACAAGGAGCAGTCCCCGGCTTGAACATCTCAGTAACAGGAACTAACGCGGAAGGTTCCTCGACCAACACCCGCATCCGTGGCGAACGCTCCATCACGGCTAACAACAAGCCGCTCATCATCCTGGATGGCATCCCCTTCGATGGTCCCTGGTCAGAAATCAATCCTAACGATGTAGAATCCATCGAGGTGCTGAAAGACGCTTCATCGGCAGCCATCTACGGCGCACGTGGCTCCAACGGCGTCATTCTGGTCACCTCCAAAAGAGGAGAAAAAGGAAAAATCAGCATCGCTTATGATGCTTATGTCACAATAGACACTCCTATCAATCTCCCCCGTTTAATGAATGGAGAAGAATTCTGGAAATACAAAACAGAAGCCTTGAAGAATGCCAATACAACGCCTCCTACCGAAGACAATCCTGAGCCTTGGATGGGTTCAATGACTCCCACAGAACTCCGCATGCACGAAAATGGGGAAAGCACCGACTGGCTGGACTTGGTAACCCAAAACGGTGTGAAACAACAACACAACATATCCCTGCGAGGCGGCACGGAAAAGACACGCTACTTCGCCTCGTTCAACTATACCAACGTGAAAGGCGTGGCTGTGGGTAACCAGTTCAAACGCTATAACATCCGATTCAACCTGGATCAGGACATCACTTCGTGGCTGAAGTTCTCGACCAGTACCCAATTGGGTCGTTATGACAGAAGCGGAAGCAATGCCGACTTTACCCGCGCCTTCCGTATGGTGCCCTTGGCAGAAGCCTACGATGAAAATGGAGACATACGCACAGCGGCATGGGAAGACTCCAGCGAAGCCTTTGCCGTCAATCCGTTGAGCGACCTTAACAACAAAGTGGATGACATCCGTGCCAAAGTCATCACCAACAACGTACTGGAGGTAAAACTCCCCTTCATACCCGGCTTGAGCTACAAGCTGAATACCGGCTACACGTATGAGAACAGCAGTTGGAAGAAATACCAAGGTATGGACACCTACTACGGTGCCCGCTCCAACGGCATCTTGAACACGGATGACTGGCACTCCGAAGAGTGGATTCTGGAGAACATCGTGACCTATGCCCGCGACTTCGGTAAACACCGCATATTTTTCACCGGACTGTATTCGGCCCAAAGCTATACGAAAGAAGGCAACACCATGGAAGGCAAGAACTTCCCAAACGACGTCATGTACTACTACCAAATATCCAAAGCCGGTACTGTCTCCGGCAGTTCCAGCTATGTGAAGCAAAACCATATTTCACAAATGGCTCGTCTGAACTACTCATATGACAGCCGTTATCTCCTGACCTTGACGGCACGACGTGATGGCTATTCTGCATTCGGAGAGAACTCCAAGTTCGGCATCTTCCCGTCTATGGCCTTGGGTTGGAACATCTCCAACGAACGCTTCTTCAGCGAAAGCGCACTGGCCAAAGTGGTCAGCAATTTAAAATATCGCCTGTCGTGGGGTAAGAATGGCAATGAAGCCGTCAGTGCCTACACCACGTTGCCCGAACTGTCTACTTTCAACTACTTGAAAGACGACCATACGCCAGCCTTCGGCTTCTATCCATCCAAACTGGCATCGCCCTCGCTGGGCTGGGAAACGACACGCTCTGTCAATACAGGCTTGGACTTCCAATTGTGGAACGGACGCCTGCAAGGTACGTTCGATATGTATTGGTCACGCACCAGCGACCTGTTACTGAGCCGTTCCATTCCCACCATCAACGGTACCGGAAATATTACGGAAAACGTGGGAGAAACAAAGAACCATGGCGTTGAGTTGCAACTCATCTCCAACAATATCACGAGCAAGGATTTTGACTGGTCCACAACCTTTAACCTGTCCCACTATCGGTCGGAGATTGTGAATGTTGGCCTCTACGATGCCAACGGAAATCCCATGGATGACATCGGTTCGCGCTGGTTCATCGGTCAACCTATCAGCGTGAACTACGATTACCGCTTCATTGGAATCTGGCAAATCACAGATCCCAGCAATCCTGAAGGACAACAAGACCCAAACTACCGTTACTCCATCCCTGGCTATATGAAATACCACGACCGGGATGGCATCAATGACATCACACCGGAAGACCGCGAAATCATCGGTTCTGCCATACCCAAAGTCAACATGAGCCTGATGAACACGTTCCGTTACAAGAACCTTTCATTAAGTATCTTCCTGAACTCACAACTCGGACAAACCGCAAGAAACGAATTGTACTCCGTATCCACCAATTCCTACCGCCAAAACCGTCTGCTGGTGGACTTTTGGACTCCGGAAAACCCGACCAACAAATATCCCAAAAACTCACTGGATACATCGGTCAATCCCATGGACGCCGGTTTTTATGAAAAGACCGACTTCCTTCGCCTACAAGATGTCACCCTGAAATATAGTTTCCCGCAAAAATGGCTGAAGAAAACCATGCTCAGCCGCCTTGAGGTATATATGAACATCAAAAACCTGGCGACGTGGACTAGTTGGACCGGACTTGACCCGGAATTCATCAGTGGACAATTATCCACCCCGCAAACCCGTTCGTTCACCTTCGGACTGAAAGTACAGTTATAAACCTTCTAACGACATATCATTATGAAATACTTGAAATATTCACTCATAAGCCTGCTTATCTTGATAAACGTCAGCGGATGCAACGAATCCGACTTCCTGAAAGAAGACCCTCACGCCTCCCTTTACCCGGAAAACCTGCTGCAAAGCTACACCGGATTCCAATCCATGACCACAGCCTTGTACGGCATGATGCGCAATGAATACCGTCGCGCGGATGCCTTGGGAGGCGGGTTGCCCCTTGTACTCCACGCTGCATGGGGAAGCGGTGTAGACAACTCGTGGAGCAACAACTCGCACAGCGAGTTCAAATACCTGTACTATCCGTCACGAATCAACCAGACGGACCTGCAGATATTCCAAAATATCTTCGAGTGGTGCTACCGCATCATCAATACCTCCAATATGATTATCTCACGAGCCGAAGAAAACGGCATAGATTGGGAAGGTTCGGAAGCAGAGGCTGTACAACACAAAAATGAAATATTGGCCACTGCCAGATTCTTCCGGGCATGGGCCTATCGCCATCTGACCTACTCGTTCGGTGCCGTTCCCCTGTCCACCGAAGAAATCACAGGCATGAACTACCGGAACGACTGGGAACGTAACCCTGTGGAAGAGATCCGCACTGTCATGGAAGGGGACTTGACTTTTGCCATGAACAACCTGCCCTTACGTGTCGAGAACAACAGCAAGGTTTCCGGTGCCATGGCACGCCACTACTTAGGCGAACTGTATCTGGCGCTGTCGCAACCCGCCAAAGCCATCGAAGTCCTGAAACCACTGGTCGAAAGCAACGACTACAAACTGATTACCGAACGTTTCGGAAACAATGCTTCCAATCCCGGTTGCCCCTTCATCGACGTATTCCGCACGCCGATGTATGCCGACGGCAACACAGAGGTCATCTACGCCTTTGTCAATACCGAACCCGAAAACAGTTCGTGGGGCACGGCCGAGGTGTATATGAAAAGCACCTATAAGAATTATTATTCCAACGATGGCATCATTAACAAAAGCAACATGGAAGACCCGGACTACACCAGTGGGGCTGCCACCTGGCCACAAGCATTCTGGAGAAACAACGGAGGAAAAGGAGCCGGACGCTGCGTGCCTTCGCGGGGTGCCTTACGCCTCTATGACTACAAAGGGCAAGGAAAAAATGACGACCGTATCTCCGACTATACCATGGTATGGACTATCAACGAGCGGAATGCAAGCGGACAAATCTCCAACTATCTGAACAACGGGAAAGCCGTTATCGACACAATCGTGACCGACGAAATGCTGGATGACAACAAGACAACCATCAAAAAATACAACTGGCCCACGACCCGCAAATGGGACTACACACCCCCTTTGATTGCCAATGGCGACAAAGACGGATGTTACCAAGACATCGTCTACCTCCGTCTGGCAGACACCTATCTGCTGTATGCCGAGGCTCTATATAAAAACGACCAGCCGGGCGAAGCCATCCGGTGGATAAACCAGGTACGCAACCGCTCGAATGCCGTCAGTATCACGGAAAAAGATTTGGCAGAGAAGGGTCTGGACCTTATCCTGGATGAACGCAGCCGCGAACTATTATCCGAAGAAGAACGTCGCCACACCCTCATCCGAGTCAGTCAGGAGAACGGAGGAGACGAACGAGACGTGAACAACTACTTCAAGCGCCGGATGCGCCAACTGAACGAGATTGCCGGACGGGACGCCCGAGGGATGAACGACTATGACACCCCTATATTATTCCCTATTCCCCAAGAGTTCATTGACTCGAATACGGGAAGACAACTGGAAAACAACCCCGGCTATCTATAAAAGGCAAGGGAACATCCCTGACAGAATTTATTTCCAGGTTGGAGATATATCCGACCTGGAGATAAAGCCTGTTTATTGCATTAAGAAGTTTTCCCAACAAGGGAAAACGCTCATTTCATGTACCCATAACACTTATTCTGCTTATGTCTGTTGTTGCTTTCATATTTTGCATCCTGTTTATAGCCTGCACCGCCATCGGATTGTACCGCAGACTGAATCCGCAAGGCGTGCTGCTTTGCGCCGGCATGACAATGATGGGCTGTGCGATAGCCTTGAACGTCCCGTCACCATCGGCTGCTCCAACCAACGGAACCGGCAACGTGGTATTCGACTTGTTCAGAATTATCGAAGAAACCTTCACAGGCAACTTCTTTCGCGCCGGACTGATGATCATGTCTATCGGCGGATACGTCGCCTTCATGAATCAAATCAAGGCGACGGACGCTTTGGTCTACCTGTCTACTAAACCCTTGCGCATCTTCCGCCGCTACCCTTACGCCGCCGCTACTCTGGCCATCCCTATCGGGCAGTTGTTGTTCATCACCACACCATCGGCCACAGGATTAGGCCTGCTTCTGGTGGCCTCCGTCTATCCCATCCTCATCGGATTGGGCGTCAGCCAGTTCACGGCTCTATCGGTCATCGCCGCCGCCACGCTCTTCGACCAAGGACCCGGCTCGGCCAACACTGCACTGGCAGCAGAACTGATTGGCAAGAGTAATGTAGAATACTTTATTGTCCATCAATTACCTCTAGTACTTCCAACGATCTTGGTTGTAATGGCTTTATTCTACCTTAGCAACCGCTACTTCGACAGGAAAGACAAGGAAAAAGTCATGTCCCAAGCCATTTCCTCCCTTCCCCCGGAAAAAGGGAAGCCCGATGTCCCCATGCTCTTCGCCCTCCTACCGGTACTCCCGCTTGCCTTACTGATTGTATGCTCTCCCTATGTGGCGTTCTTCGATCCGCCGGTGCATTTGGACACGACCATGGCCATGCTGCTGTCGCTCTTTGTCTCTCTGCTATGCGTCTTAGGACACACACGCAACCTGCGGAAAACATTTGAAGCCGTCGGAGGCTTTTGGAAAGGAATGGGGAATGTATTCGCCAATGTCGTCACACTCATTGTAGCCTCTGAGATATTCTCCAAAGGACTTATCAGTCTGGGATTCATTGATTCGCTGGTAATTTACTCCTCACACGTGGGCCTGTCAGGCATTGCTATCGCCGCTTTCTTCTCGCTCCTTACTTTCAGCGCAGCCATGCTGATGGGAAGTGGTAATGCAGCATTTTTTTCCTTCGGTCCCTTGTTGCCGGAAGTAGCATCCAAACTCGGTCTGCCAGACTACACCTTGGTGTTACCTCTACAATTGTCCGCCAGTATGGGACGTGCGGCATCCCCTATCGCCGGCATCATTGTGGCCATTGCCGGAGTGGCTGGAGTATCTCCCATCGAATTGGCCAGGAGAAATGCCCCCCCGCTCATTGGAAGCATTTTGTTCCTGATAGTCTATCACTTCATTACCCAAACATTTTAACCCAAAGAAATCATGTTCCTACTCATAAAGAATGCAGATGTCTATGCTCCCCAGCATTTGGGGATACAGGACCTATTAATCGTCGGAGAAAAAATCGCCCTTGTGGACAAACATATCAACACAAACGGCCTCCAAGCGAAAATCATTGATGCGGAAGGCAAAATTCTGACGCCCGGCTTCATTGATCAACACGTGCACATCACCGGCGGAGGTGGCCAACAAGGATTTGCCTCGCTCGTACCCGAAGTCACAGTAAGCGAACTGGTATCTTGCGGTACCACCACAGTGGTAGGACTACTTGGCACAGACGGATTTGTGAAAGACCTCGCCACCCTTTATGCAAAAACCAAAGCCTTGGACCAAGAAGGGCTGACAGCCTATATGCTGACCGGCTATTACGGCCTTCCAACTCCCACCTTGACTCACAGCGTGGCCGAAGACCTTATTTACATAGACAAAGTTATCGGTTGCAAACTGGCCATGAGCGATGACCGTAGTCCGTTTCCCGACAAAAAAGAAATCCTACGGCTCGTTAATCAGGTAAGGCTGGGAGGATTCACCTCTGGCAAGACAGGCATCCTCCACATCCACTTGGGGAATCTGCCAGAGGGCATTGAACTCCTGCTGGAAATTGCCCGTCAATACCCTACGCTGACACATTACCTCTCGCCTACTCATTTGATACGCACCGAAACCTTATTCGAACAAGCCATCGAATTTGCCCAATGCGGAGGAATGATAGACTTCTCCACTGGAGGCACACGCTTCGACCTTCCTCGCCATTGTGTGATGAAAGCCTTGGGAAAGGGAGTTCTTCTCGAACAAATCACTTTCTCCAGCGACGGACACGGAGGCGTACGCCGTACCGATCCGATAAGTGGAATAACAACCTATCGCCCGGCTCCCCTACACTTGAACTTACAAGAGGTTATCGCGTTGGTACAGGAATGTGGACTACCCTTGGAACAAGCCCTCTGCCTCATCACCACCAATCCGGCCCGAAATCTACACTTGCCCCACAAGGGCCGGATAGCTCCAGGATATGATGCAGACCTCTGCCTGTTGGACAACCGCCTGCAACTGACCGACGTCTTGGTTCGCGGCAGCATGGCTATGAAAAATAAGTCAATTATTAAAAAAGGAAGATACGAATGATGAAAAACATTACACTGATAATACTCAGCTTGCTTTTCTTTCCCGGCTTACAAGCCCAGCAAGCCCCGACTTTGCCTGCCGGAGAAGGCATGTTTGTCTATGACCAATACGCCCCATTTGCAGACAGGCCCTTGGAAATACATTACTATATTCCAGTCCATGGAGAACGGGAAAATATGCCTATCATATTCGTTTTCCAGGGTGCAGACCGCAACTATACTTACCTGCTGGACGCCTGGAAGGAAGAGGCCGAAAAGCGCAAGTTCATGGTGTTTGTTCCCCAATTTGAAAAGGAGGATTATCCTCTCTGTGATTACCAAGAAGTAGGGGTTATGGACCAACAGCACACCAACTACCGGAAACCAGAAGAACTGACTCCTGTATTGATAGACAAGATATTCGAATATGTCCGACAATGTACTGGAAGCCAGCGGGACACCTATAATATATATGGCCACTCAGCCGGGGGACAATTCGTGCAACGCTTCATGCTGTTCCACGACAGCCCCTACGTAGAGCGGGCTATCATCGGAAGTCCGGGCTGGTACACCTTTCCCGACACCACTCTGACTTACTCCTACGGCGTGAAAGATGTACCCTACATGAATGAAGAAAGATTGCGTAATTACCTTCAAAAAGATATCATTCTCCAACTGGGCACGGGAGACACCTTGCGCGAATCTTACCTGCGAAAAACTCCGGAGGCTGAAGCACAGGGCAGAAACCGCTACGAACGCGGCAACCGCTTCTACGACTATATACGGAAATTGGCCGCACAACACCACTGGTCCTGCCGCTGGCGGAAAGTGGAAGTGCAAGGTATCGGCCACCTCTCCGTAGAAATGGGAATGGCCGCTATACCGCTCTTGCTGCAAGAATCTCCCCAACAGCACCATACGCCCTCCTTGTCCCGGAAGGACTCCTGCATGGCAACCTTGACAAACATGTATCAATACCTACAGACTCTGACCAAGCTATATCCAGGTAAAGCCCATTTATCCTCAGTCGGGAAAACACCGGAAGGATTGGAACTGCCTATTCTCTATTTTGGTAATGGGAAAGATACACAGAAAATCAAGATATGGATACAAAGCGGCCTGCACGGCAACGAGCCAGCCGGTCCGGAAGTGGTATGTATGCTAGCATCCTACCTGATGCAAAGCCCGGAAGGAGCCGAATGGCTAAAACAGGCAGACATTGCATTGCTCCCCATTGCCAATCCATACGGCTATTCTGTACAAAGCCGCTATTCCGGAGGGGGACTAGACCTGAACCGAGACCAAACCAAACTGGCAGATCCGGTCTCGGTCTTGCTCAAAAAAACTTATGCTAAGTGGGATCCCGAAATTGCCCTTGACATTCACGAATACCGTCCGACCAGACCCGAATATGCCACGCTTGATGACGGACAACCCGCCGAGAGCGATTATGACGTACTTTTCCTGGCAAGCGGTCATCCAAACATAGCTGACACACTCCGCGAAATGACTATACGCTTGTTCCAACCCAAAGTACAACAAGCTTTGGCACAACAGGGCTATTCATCCGGTTTTTACTTTACACCGCGCCTCATCAACGATTTCCTTTATATAGTCAAGGATGGCAAGAGTCCGCAATCCAGTTCCACCTGGCAAGGACTTGCCAACGCCGTCTCGCTTTTCATGGAAATAAAAGGCATTGGCATGGGCAAGGACTTGCTGGATAAACGAACGGATTGCGGATTCATCGCCGTCCAAAATATTCTCCGCACCGCTTGCAACCAGCGGAAAGCCATAAAGGCCGGAGTTGCCCAAGCCATTAAGGAAACCCTTCGTGCTGACCGCCCCATAACCGTCACGTTCGATGCCTCCACCCGCCAATACCCCATCCGTTTCATTGGAACCCATACAGGCAGGCGATTTACAAAGAATCTAACGGCCTTGGATGCCCTGTATCCCCAACCTACCCTGACCAGAGAACGACCAAAAGCTTACCTACTAAGAGCTGACTGTCAGGAGGTAGCCGCCAAACTCCGAATCTTTGGAATCCAAATGGATACACTTACGACCCCACTCACCTGCCTGACAGAAAAATATATTGTGGAGCATTACCAACAAGCCAACCACCTATGGGAGCAAATCCATCCCGTTACTGTATGTACCCGGCTCGTCAATGAAGTCCGCACCATTCCGACAGGAAGCATCATCGTTCCACTCCACCAAAAGGCCGGTAACCTGATAGTCTCGCTTCTGGAACCGGAATCAGCCAATGGCTTCGTCTCTTTCGGTGTCATCGACACAGGCTTGAACCAGACACTCCCTTATTATAGAATTATAGATATATTGCCTCCCGACAGCCCGAAATAAATAAAATTGCTACCAACAACGAAAAAAATCCTCACTTTTGCTTGCATTTCAAAGAAAAGCATTACTTTTGCCGCGTAATCAGACAAGAAAAGGAACTTATGAAGTCATTTAACTTTGCATACTACTTCTTCTTTTACTTTTACTTTAGCCACAAAGTAGAGCGGGAGTTTGTATGTGTCAAGTGACAGTGACGCTTAAGAACCAAGGACAATGAATTAAGCCCTGCACGAAGGAAGCGGGATTTTTTTGTTATAGACAATTAAGGTATATATGAAACGAATAGCCATCCAAGGAACACTGGGTTCCTACCACGACATCGCCGCCCACAAGTATTTCGAGGGCGAGGACATCGAACTCATCTGCTGCACCACGTTCGAAGAGGTGTTCGGCGCCATCCGCCAGGATAGCAATACCATCGGGATGCTGGCCATCGAGAACACCATAGCGGGCAGCCTGCTTCACAACTACGAACTGCTGCGCCAGAGTGGCACGCAGATAGTGGGCGAATACAAACTACGCATCAGCCACAGCTTCGTCTGCCTGCCCGAGGACGACTGGAGCAACATCGTCGAGGTGCACTCCCACCCCATCGCACTGATGCAGTGCCGCGAGTTCCTCACCCGCCACCCGCACATCAAGGTGGTGGAAGGCGAGGACACCGCCCTCAGCGCAGAGCTTATCCACCGCGACAGCCTGAACGGGCACGCCGCCATCTGCTCCAAATACGCCGCCGAGCTCTACGGCATGAATGTGCTGGAAGAAGGCATCGAGACGAACAAGCACAACTTCACCCGCTTCCTCGTCGTGGCAGACCCCTGGCAGGTGGACGACCTGAACCGCCGCCGCACCCGCGAGCCCAACAAGGCCAGCATCGTCTTCACCCTGCCCCACCAGGAGGGAAGCCTCTCGCAGGTGCTCAGCATCCTGTCCTTCTACCGCATCAACCTCACCAAGATACAGTCCCTGCCCATCATCGGGCGCGAATGGGAATACGAGTTCTACGTGGACGTGATGTACGACCAACTGCTGAGATACAAACAGGCCATCGCGGCCATCAGCCCCCTGACCAAACAACTGAAGATATTAGGAGAATACGAAGATGGAAAGTCTTCTGTCAATTGACAATGGACAATGGACAATTAACAATTAAATGATAAGGAACAATGGAAAACAAAAACAACAACAATAAGGAGAATGATAATTGTCAATTGCCAATTGTCAATTGTCAATTCAAGGCGCAGATGAACGCCGAGGGCAAAGACGTCATCAGCCTGGGCATCGGAAGCCCGGACATGCCGCCCTCGGAGAAGACGATAGAAACCTTGTGCCAAGCCGCCCAAGACCCCAACGGCCACGGCTATATGCCCTACGTGGGCATACCCGAGCTGCGCCAGGCCTTCGCCCGCTGGTATAAGAAATGGTATGATGTGGACCTCGACCCGCAGACGGAGATACAGCCCCTCATCGGAAGCAAGGAAGGCATCTTGCACGTCACGCTGGCCTTCGTCAATCCCGGCGACCAGGTGCTGGTGCCCAATCCCGGCTACCCCACGTACACCTCGCTCAGCAAGCTGCTGGGGGCGGAAGTCGTGCCGTATAATCTGAAGGAAGAAGACGGCTGGATGCCCGACTGGGAGCAACTGGAGGCGATGGACACGAGCCGCGTCCGCCTGATGTGGACCAACTACCCCAACATGCCCACCGGCGCGCAGGCCACCCCGGAGTTGTATGCCCGCCTGGTGGACTTCGCGAAGAAACGCGGCATCGTCATCGTCAACGACAACCCGTACAGCTTCATCCTCAACGACCATCCGCTGAGCATCCTCGCCGTGCCCGGCGCCAAGGACTGCTGCATCGAGTTCAACTCCATGAGCAAGAGCCACAACATGCCGGGCTGGCGCATCGGGATGCTCGCCTCGAACGCGCAGTTCGTGCAGTGGGTCTTGAAGGTGAAGAGCAACATAGACAGCGGCATGTTCCGCGCCATGCAACTGGCCGCCGCCACCGCCCTCGACGCGGAGCAGGAGTGGTATGACGGCAACAACGCCAACTACCGCCGCCGCCGCGCCTTGGCAGAGGACATCATGCACGCCCTGGGCTGCACGTTCGACACGGCGCAGGCAGGCATGTTCCTCTGGGGCCGCATCCCCGACACATATAATAATGTGGAGGAACTGACCGAGCGCGTCTTGCACGAGGCCCGCGTCTTCCTCACCCCCGGCTTCATCTTCGGCACGAACGGAGCAAGGTATGTCCGCATCTCCCTCTGCTGCAAGGACGACCGGCTGGCCGAGGCCCTGCGACGCATCCGCGAGAAGATATAAAACCCGCCTTCCGCCTTGGCTAAGCAAAGGAAGTGCCTTGGCTAAGCAAAGGCAATGCCTCGGCTGGACGAAAGCAATGCCTTGGCTGGACGGAGGCAACGCCTTGGCTGGACGGAGGCAATGCCTTGGCTGGACGGAGGCAAACACACCATTTATAGAACAACTATCAAAACCCGATAATTATGGAACTCGAACTTGAAAGAATCCAACTCCCCGGCGTCCCCGAAGAACGCCCCGTAGTCATCGCCGGCCCATGCAGCGCCGAAACCGAAGAACAAGTGATGAACACCGCCCGCCAACTGGCCTCGAAAGGGCAGAAGATATTCCGCGCAGGCATCTGGAAACCCCGCACCAAGCCGGGCGGCTTCGAAGGCGTGGGCGTGGAAGGCCTGGCCTGGCTGAAGCAGGTGAAGCAGGAGACGGGCATGTACGTCTGCACCGAGGTGGCCACCGCCAAGCACGTGCTGGAGTGCCTCAAGGCGGGCATCGACCTGCTGTGGATTGGCGCGCGCACCACGGCCAACCCCTTTGCCATGCAGGAGATTGCCGACGCGCTGCGGGGCGTGGACATCCCCGTGATGGTGAAGAACCCCGTCAACCCCGACCTCGAACTGTGGATAGGCGCCATGGAGCGCCTCAACCAGGCGGGCCTGAAGCGTCTGGCGGCCATCCATCGCGGCTTCTCCTCGTACGAGAAGAAGATTTACCGCAACCTGCCGCAGTGGCACATCCCCATCGAACTGCGCCGTCGCATCCCCAACCTGCCCATCCTCTGCGACCCCAGCCACATCGGCGGCAAGCGCGAACTCATCGCCCCGCTGTGCCAGCAGGCCATGGACCTGGGCTTCGACGGCCTCATCGTGGAGAGCCACTGCAATCCGGACAAGGCCTGGAGCGACGCCTCGCAACAGGTGACGCCCGACGTGCTGGACTACATCCTCAACCTCCTCGTCATCCGCCAAGACACGCACACCACCGAGAACCTGGCCGAACTGCGCAAGCAGATTGACGAGTGCGACAACGACCTCATACAGACCCTGGCCAAGCGCATGCGCATCTCCCGCGAAATCGGCACCTACAAGAAGGAGCACGACATGACCATCCTCCAGACGGGCCGCTACAACGAAATCCTGGAGAAACGCGGCTCGCAAGCCTCCCTCTGCGGCATGGACACCGAGTTTGCCAAGAAGGTGTTCGAAGCCATACATGAGGAGAGCGTAAGGCAGCAGATGGAAATCATTAACAAGTAAGTAGTCAGAATATAGTAGATAGTAGTCAGTAGAGAAATGCTCTGCCGACTGCTATCTACCCCTACTGACTACCAGCTACTAACTACTGACTACTAAAATGAGAATACTGATCCTCGGAGCCGGCAAGATGGGCTCCTTCTTCACAGACATACTGAGTTTTCAACACGAGACGGCCGTCTACGACACCAACCCGCACCAGCTGCGCTTCGTCTACAACACCTACCGCTTCACCACGCTGGACGAAATCAAGGACTTCGAGCCGGAGCTGGTCATCAACGCCGTGACGGTGAAGTACACCCTCGACGCCTTCCGCCAGGTGCTGCCCGTCCTGCCACGGGACTGCATCATCAGCGACATCGCCTCCGTCAAGACCGGGCTGAAGCGGTTCTACGAGGAGAGCGGCTTCCGCTACGTCTCCACCCACCCGATGTTCGGCCCCACCTTCGCCAGCCTCAGCAACCTGAGCCACGAGAACGCCATCATCATCACCGAGGGCGACCACCTGGGCCGCGTCTTCTTCAAGGACCTCTACCAGACGCTGAAGCTGAACATCTTCGAATACACCTTCGAGGAGCACGACGAAACGGTGGCCTACTCGCTCAGCATCCCGTTCGTGTCCACCTTCGTCTTCGCCGCCGTCATGAAGCACCAGGAGGCGCCGGGCACCACGTTCAAGAAGCACATGGCCATCGCCCGCGGCCTGCTCAGCGAGGACGACTACCTGCTGCAGGAAATCCTGTTCAATCCCCGCACCCCCGCCCAAGTGGAGAACATCCGCCTCGAGCTGAAGCAACTGCTGGAAATCATCACCAACAAGGACGCGGAGGGGATGAAACGGTATCTGACGAAGATTAGGGAGAAGATAAAGTGACTTATCTTCGCAAACAAAAACAAAGCATAGGCCATGAGTCCCAAATTCAGACAAGAAGACGGATTTGTTTTCAAAATCTACTCAAACGAGGAAGAACGGAAACATATCCATGTGGTCAAAGCCGAGTATGAAGCCAAGTTCTGGTTGGAACCGGACATAGAATTGGCCGAGAATTACGGCTTCAGCACCAAAGATTTGAAGAAGATAACCCAAATAATAGAGCAATATGGAAACGAATTCAAACAACAGTTTGCAGCCCACATCGGTAAGCGTCTTGATGATTAACTCACAAGGCATGATGTTGTCTGTCTTGGGACAAGACTACTTCGTATCCTACAATCGCGTGCCTTGGTTGCGCGATGCCCGGGTCAGCAGTGCGCTGAATGTCCGGATGAGTGGCCCGAATGCCATCGAATGGCCCGAGTTGGATGTCGACCTCGAAATAGAAAGTCTGAAACATCCTGAACGCTACCCGTTGATTATGAAACGCTCGCCGCTGGATGTAATCATATAATCTGAAACCCGTTGGCGGAATTAGATTGATAAAAGTTTTATGTATAAAAAGTTGTGCATATTATTGATATTTAGCAAATTAAAGGTGACTAAACTTTTAATGG
>CASEKR010000035.1 GCA_949288585.1 uncultured Bacteroides sp.
GAACTCTTCGGCGGTGGTTCCGGCCAGGTTCCAGGCTTTCTGGGTGCGCATCATTTCGGTCTCGGCAATCTTCCAGCGGCGGATGTCGTGGAAGCGGCGTCCTTCCATGGCGAACTCGATGCTGCGCTCGTCGTGCAGCACTTCGCGCAGTTTTTCGCCGGTGGGTATGCCTCCGGCCAGGGCCCATGAGTCTTCGAAGTTGGGCAGGCCGCTGCGGTTGCGCACTTTGTTGAGGTAGGTCAGGCTGAGGGCGCTGAGGCTTCCGTTGTATTCGAAGTCGGCTTCGGCATAGCTCAGGTACATTTCGGCCAGGCGGATGTAGGGGAAGGCGTAGGAACTGTTGGTGTAGGTCTTGCTGTTCCAGTCGTAGGAGTCGGCAATGGATACCCACTTCTGGCAGTAGTAGCCGTTGTCGGTCTGGTATTCGTGGCTGACGTCGCCGTCGTTCTGTTGCTCTTCGCCCCGGCGGCAGTGGAGGATGCGCGTGCCGCCCTGGATTTCGTACTCACCCCGGTCGAAGCCCACGGAGGCGTAGAAGCGGGGTTCGCGGTTGCGGTGGAAGCGGACGGTGCTGTCGCCCGGCGCGATTTCGTAGGGGTCGAGGTCTTTCGTTTCGGGGTCGTCGTCCCAGGGCAGGCCGTTCTTGGTGTAGTAGCGGCTTACGCAGTCGAAGGTGGGGAAGAGGTATCCACGGAAGCCTTCGCCGGAGTATTGGCTGATGCCGATGCGCGGTCCCATGTTCTTGACGCTGTAACTGAGGTCGCCCTGGTTGGCGTAGCCGAAGAGCGTTTCGTTCCAGTTCTCCATGTTGAATTGTCCCGAGGGGCCGGTGAAGGCGTAGTGGTAGTTGTCCTTGCCCTCCTTGGGGTCGGTCGTGGCGTCCCCGTATAGTTTGTAGCCGTTTTGCTCGCAGAAGTCGATGGCTTCCTTGGCGGCGTCCATGGCGCGTTTCCACTTCTCGCGGTCGTAGGTCTGGTTGATGAGGTTCGTGCCGTCGGGGTTCTTGAAGTCGGCGTAGAACTCCGTGTTGCCGTTCACCAGGGGCGAGGCGGCGTAGAGCAGCAGGCGGGCGCGGAAGGCCAGCGCGGCGGCCGCCGTGGCGCGGTTGAAGTGTCCGGTGTCGCTCCAGCGTGCGGGCAGCAACTGCGCGGCCTGCTGGTATTTGTCGGCGATGAAGTCGACGCATTCGTCGTAGGTGGAGCGGGGGACGTTCATTTCAGCGGGGGTGGTGTTGACGTCCATCTCGCTTTGCACCAGTACGATGGGACCGTAGTATTCCAGCATGATTTGATGGTAGTAGCCGATGAGGAAGAGGGCTTCGCCTTTGAAGTAGTTGAGGTATTCGGGCGTGATGTCGGGCACGCGGTCGATGTTGTTCAACACGTTGTAGCAGTAGCGCACGCCTTCCCAGATGAGTTTCTGGACGTATCCCGTGGGATAGCTGGCGGCGCTGTTGCTCCACAGCGAGTAGTAGGTGCTGGTGGCCGACTCCTGCCCGTAGGCCAGGCTCTTCCAGTGGAAGTAGCGCACGGAGCCGTACCAGCCCGTCACGAAGTCGTTGCCGGCCGTCCAGTCGGGGAACTGCTGGGGGTGGTAGTAGGTGGGGATTTCCTTGTAGCAGGTCAGCACCATCTGCTCGGCCTGGTTCTGCGTTTTGTAGATGTCGTCGATGGTGGCCGAACTCTGGGGCACCACGTCGAGGAAGTCGCATGCGCCCATCGTCAGGCAGGCGGCCATGGCGGCCAGTCCTTGGTATAGTCTGTTTCTTTTCATAAATGGGTTTCTAATGAAGTTCTTTGGTTGTTGGTTGTTGGTTTTTTCTTCGCTGTCCCGTCCGGGTTTGTCCGCCGTGCGGCGCTTGTTTGTCCCGAGTGCACTCGGGAGTTGCGTTCTCCGCACTCGGGACAAACCGCTCCCGGCGGGCTGGTTCCCAGCGGTTTACGCCGGAGGCTTCCGGGCGGGGCTCAATAGTGGAATTGTACGCCTATTTTAACGGTCCGTTGCAGCGGGTAGGCCAGTCCGTTGCCGCTGCCCATCTCGGGGTCCCAGGCGTCGAAGGGCGAGAAGGTCAGCAGGTTGGTGCCGGCCACGTAGGCGCGAAGCCAGGGGGCGAAGGTGTAGCCCACTTCGGCCGTCTTCAGGCGCAGGTAGGCGGCGTTGCGCAGGTAGAACGTGCTGGGCTGGATGTTGTTCTCCGAGAAGTTCGACGTCAGGCGCGGGTAGGCGGCCGTGGCCACGTTGTTCGCCTCGGACCAGTGGTTGTCCACGATGGCCTGCGAGATGTTGTAGCCCTGGTGGGCGGCGTCGGCGAAGGGGTGGTGGTCCTGCATCATCAGGCTGACCTTGGCCGCGCCCTGGAACATGACGGAGAAGTCCCATTTCTTCCACTTCAGCGTGCCTCCGAATCCGTAGATGATTTCCGGGATTTCGGGGTTGCCGATGGTGGTGACGTCATTGCCGTCGATTTTGTTGTCGCCGTTCAGGTCCTTGTACTTGATGTCGCCGACGGTGTATTGCGAGAGCGTCTGCACGGGTGAGTTGTCAATTTCCTCTTGCGACGTGAACAGTCCCTCGGCAATGAACCCGCGCAGGCTGTTCACCGGGTGGCCGATTTCGGAGTAGTACGGCTCGACGTTCGAGGGTTCGTCCTTGTCCACCACCTCGTTGTGGGCGTAGGTGAAGCTGCCGTGCAGGCTCAGGGTGACATCTTTCTTGAATACCTTGTTGTAGCTCAGGCTCATGTCGACGCCCATGTTCTTCACCTTGCCGATGTTGGCGTAGGGCAGCTTGTTGGCGAAGCCCACGGTGGAGGGGATGGAGCGGCGTTGCATGAAGATGCCCGAACGGTCTTCGTGGAAGTAATCTATGCTGAAGTCCAGCTCGTGCCACAGCGAGAGGTCCATGCCGACGTTCAGCTTCTTCGACTTCTCCCACGTGGCTTCGGGGTTGCCGTAGACGTTGATGAGCGGTCCGCTGGCCTGTCCGAAGTCCTGGCCGTACCAGTAGTTGAGCGAGTTGCCCAGTGCCACTTCCGTCAGGTAGGGGAAGCGCGTGCCGAGGGCGTCGTTGCCGGCCAGGCCGTAGGTGGCGCGCAGCTTCAGGTTGCTGACGGTCTCCTTCAGCGGGGCGAAGAATTTTTCATTGGAAATCGTCCAGCCCACGGCGATGGCGGGGAAGAAGCCGAAGCGGTGGCCTTCCATGAAGTTCTCCGAGCCGTTGTAGCCGAAGGTGGCTTCCACCAGGTAGCGCAGGTCGTAGTTGGGTAGACGAACGTCGCGCCCACATCATGCGCCCCGAATTGGCGGGCATAGTCCAGCTTGCCCTGCAAGGACCACACGCGGTTGGTGGGGTCTTGTCCCGAGGCCGACTTCATGGCAGTGTTGCCTGCCGTGCCGATGGTCGACGTGGTGTACTGGTAGTTGCCGTCGGCGTCCACCGTGTAGTCGTCGCTTACCTTGAAATAGTAGGGCTGTATCCAGTGGTTCAGCCAACTGTAACTGTAATTGTAGAACGAGGCCAGGCCGCTGACCTTCAGTCCCGGGGTGATGAATTTCAGGTCTTGTTCAACGTTGAAGGCCGTGGTCATGTAGACGTAGCTGCGCTCGGTGTATCCGCTGCTCATCTTGGCGTAAGGGTTGACATCGACGTTGCCCACGTCCCACGATGTGTTGTTGCCGTAGCGCACGAAGGTGTCGCCCGGCTGGGCGGGCAGCGTGGCGGGGAAGCGCACGGGGTTGCCGCGCATCACGAGGTAGAAGAAATCTTGCACGTCCATCTCGCCTCGCAGGTCGCCCGAGTCCGTCCCGGCAAAGGGGGCGTGGTACTGCGAAATCTGCGCGTTCATGTTCAGGCCGATTTTCGTGGTGGGGGTGAGGCGCGCGTTGACGTTGCTCTGGAAGAGGTATTTCTTGCTGTACATGCCCACGTCCAGCACGGCCTCCTTGGGCGAGCGGGTGATGCCGTTCTCGAGGAAGATGCCTGCGTTGAGGAAGTAGTCCACGTTCTTGCTGCCGCCCTGCACCGTCAGGTTCAGGTTCTGGTTGACGGCAAAGTCTTTGAACAGCATCTTGTACCAGTTGTTGTTCGGGAATAGGTAGGGGTTGGCTCCGGCGCGCGTCTTGTCAATCTTGTCTTGGCTGTAAAACGGCGTGTACTGCGTGCCGGCCAGTTTCGCGTCGTTGTACTTCGCCTCGTTGTACATCTCCATGTACGTCGGCCCGTCCGCCATCTGCTGGATGAAAGTCGGCATGGAGAACGTGTTGTCGAAGCGGATGTCCACGCTCATCTTCTCGGAGATTTGCCCCTGCTTGGTCGTGATGATGATGACGCCGTTGGCGCCGCGCGAACCGTAGAGCGAGGTGGCCGTGGCATCCTTCAGCACGGAGAACGAGGCGATAGACTCGGGCGGGATGTTGTTCATCATCGTCGTGTTGATTTCCACGCCGTCCAGGATGATGAGCGGCGCCGTGCTCGAACCGAACGTGGCCACGCCACGGATATAGAACTCGGCTTCGTCATAGCCCGGCTCGCCTTTGGTCTGGCGGGCAATGATGCCCGGCACGTTTCCGGCGAACGAGGTGGTCAGGCTGCTGGAAGTCATCTTCAAGTCTTCGGGCTTCACCGCCTGCACGGCGCCCACCAGCGACTCCTTCTTCTGCTTGCCGAAGCCGACTACGACGACCTCGTCCAGCATCTTCGTGTCCGGCAGCAGGGGGATGGCCATGAAAGCCGACTTGCCCCTGACGGCCACTTCCTTCGTCTGGTAGCCGATGTAGCTGATGACCAGCGACGCATCGTCGCGCACGGCGATGGTGAATGTGCCGTCCACGTCGGTGATGACGCCTTGTTTCTTTCCTTTCTCCACGATGCTGGCGCCGATGATGGCCTCGCCGTTCTCGTCGCAGATGAAGCCTTTCACATACTTCCGCCCGTCGGGCAAGACTTCTTCTTCCACGACGGGGCCTGTTTCGCCCGACGAGAGGCCTTCATGGCTCCAGCCCGGCATGGCAAAGGCCGACATCCCTGCGAAGAGGAGGGGGAATAGGATGCTTCCTTTGCTTTTGTTGATTCTGATTCTCATAAATACCTTTCTTTAATTACTGGTTCTTGGGTGGTTGGAGTGGAATTTAGTGCACATGTCCTTTCCGGCGGCAAAGTAACGGCTTCGCTGTTTCACCGTCGTGTCCGTCCCGTTTCACTTCCGTTAAGAGAATGTTTCAAATCTTCGCGCTTCCCCTCCCTGCAAAGTTCGGAATGTGAATAAATCTCAATGGGGCGTTTGTGCGGACGAGGCTTGCTGGCGGTGCATCCCGTGCGGAGACTGGCGGGCGTACTTCCTGTCTGGCGGCGGTATGTTAAATTATTTGCGTCGGAGTGTTTGTTTCTGTTTGAAAGCAAAAGTTTGTATTTTGCTTTCTATTTGCTTATTCTTGTGATGAATATCCGGAAAATTGTAACCGAACCGGCGAATGCTTCCGCTTTCTGTATAAGATTTCGTTCTGTTCTTTGCTTTTTGACACGTAAAACGCTACTTTTGTCGACAAAATAAAACGTTATTCTTGAAATAGCTAACATAAAGAGTAAACTTTGCGATGGATAACAGAACTTTTATTACTGAAAGAAAGCACTTGGAAGCCGGAGGACTGTATGATGCCGCGCACGAACACGACGCTTGCGGCGTAGGGATGATTGTCAATATCCACGGCAACAAGTCGCACGAACTGGTGGATGCCGCCCTCCGGGTGCTGGAGAACATGAAGCACCGTGGCGCCGAGGGCGCCGACAACAAGACGGGCGACGGGGCGGGCATCCTGCTCCAGATTCCCCATGAGTTCATCCTCTTGCAGGGCATCCCCGTGCCCGAGAAGGGCAAATACGGCACCGGCCTGGTCTTCCTGCCCAAGGACAAGGACGAGCAGGCGGCCATCCTGCGCATCATGATTGAAGAAATTGAGCGCGAGGGGCTCACGCTGATGCACCTGAGGGCTGTCCCCGTCGATTCCTCCATCCTGGGGCAAAGCGCGGCAGAGACCGAACCGGACATCAAGCAGGTGTTCGTCACCGGAGCCACGGACGTGGAGAACCTGGACCGCACGCTCTACCTCATCCGCAAGAAGATTGAGCGGCGCGTGTCGCACCGGGATTTCTACATTGTCTCGCTCTCCAGCAAGAGCATAGTATATAAAGGTATGTTGTCGTCCGTGCAGGTGCGCCAATACTTCCTCGACCTGACGCAGCCTTACTTCACCAGCGGGTTGGCCATCGTGCACTCCCGTTTCAGTACCAACACCTTCCCCACGTGGAGCCTGGCCCAGCCGTTCCGCCTGCTGGCGCATAATGGCGAAATCAACACCATTCGCGGCAACCGGGGCTGGATGGAGGCAAGGGAGAGCGTGCTGTCCACGCCCGCCTTGGGCGACGTGAAGGCCATCCGCCCCATCCTGCAACCCGGCATGAGTGACAGTGCCTCGCTGGACAACGTGCTGGAGTTCTTCGTGATGTCCGGCCTCAGCCTGCCCCACGCCATGGCAATGCTGGTGCCCGAATCGTTCAACGACAAGAATCCCATCAGCGAGGACCTGAAGGCCTTCTACGAATACCACTCCATCCTGATGGAGCCGTGGGACGGTCCCGCCGCCCTGCTCTTCAGCGACGGACGCTACGCGGGCGGCATGTTGGACCGCAACGGACGCTACCTCATCACCAAGAACGACATGATGGTGGTGGCCAGCGAGGCGGGCGTCATCAGCTTTGAGCCGGAGAATATCAAGGAGAAAGGCCGCCTGCAACCGGGCAAAATCCTGATGGTGGACACGCAGGAGGGCCAAATCTACTACGACGGCCCGCTGAAGGAACAACTGGCTTCCGCCCGTCCCTACCGCCGCTGGCTGTCCGCCAACCGCATTGAGTTGGATGCCCTGCGCAGCGGGCGCAAGGTGGAGAACGCCGTGCCGGACTACAACCGCCGCCTGCGCGCCTTCGGCTTCACCCGCGAGGATGTGGAGCGCATCGTGATGCCGATGTGCACCACGGGAGCCGAACCTACGGCCTCTATGGGCAACGATACGCCCCTGGCCGTCCTCTCGGACTTGCCGCAACTGCTGTTCAACTATTTCCGCCAGCAATTCGCCCAAGTTACCAACCCGCCCATCGACCCCATCCGCGAGGAACTGGTAATGTCGCTGACGGAGTACATCGGCGCCGTGGGCAACAACATCCTCCAGCCCGACGAGAGCCATTGCAAGATGGTGCGCCTGCCGCATCCCATCCTGACCAACACGCAGTTGGATATCCTCTGCCACATTCGCTACAAGGGCTTCCAGGCCGTGAAGCTGCCGATGCTTTTCCCCGCAGGCGGAGGCAAGGCCGGATTGCAGGAAGCCTTGGCGGAACTGTGCCGCCGGGCGGAAGAAGCGGTGACGGAAGGTGCCAACTACCTCATTCTGACCGACCGCGACGTGGATGCCGCCCATGCGCCCATCCCCTCGCTGCTGGCCGTCAGCGCGGTGCACCACCACCTGATAAACGTGCAGAAGCGTGTGCAGACCGCCCTCGTGGTGGAGAGCGGCGAAATCCGCGAGGTGATGCACGCCGCCCTCCTGCTGGGCTACGGCGCCAGCGCTATCAATCCCTACATGGCCTTTGCCGTGCTGGACGACCTGGTGCGCCGGGGCGACGTGCAACTGAACTACGAGACGGCGGAGAAGAACTACATCAAGGCCCTCTGCAAGGGACTTTACAAGATAATGAGCAAGATGGGCATCAGCACCATCCGCTCCTACCGTGGCGCGAAGATATTCGAGGCCGTGGGCGTGGGCGGAGAACTGCTGAAGAATTATTTCGGCACGCCCGCCTCCACCATCGGCGGCATCGGCCTGGAGGAGATTGCGCGGGATTACGCCGTCTTCCATCAGGCCGGATTCGCCCCGGACGAAGTGGAGGATTTGTTGCCCCACGTCGGGCAGATGTCCTACCGCAGAGATGGCGAGCAACATGCCTGGAATCCCGACACCATCAGTGCTCTGCAACTGGCCACCCGCCTGGGCAGCTACGCCAAGTTCAAGGAGTTCACCCGGCTGGTGGACGAGAAGGAGCATCCCGTCTTCCTGCGCGATTTCTTCCGCTTCCGCCGTCGGCCGATACCCGTCGAGCAGGTGGAGCCGGTGGAGGAGATTGTCAAGCACTTCGTCACGGGCGCCATCTCCTTCGGTGCCATCAGCCAGGAGGCGCACGAGGCTTTGGCCTTGGCGATGAACAAGCTGGGCGCGCGCAGCAACACGGGCGAGGGAGGCGAGGACAATGCCCGCTTCCACGGCGAGGAGGACGGCATCTCCCTCTGCAGCAAGACCAAGCAGGTGGCTTCGGGCCGCTTCGGCGTGACCACGGAATACCTGGTGAACGCCGAGGAGATACAAATCAAGGTGGCGCAGGGAGCCAAGCCCGGCGAAGGCGGCCAGTTGCCCGGCTTCAAGGTGGACCGGGTGATAGCCCGCACGCGCCACTCCATTCCCGGCATCTCCCTCATCTCGCCCCCGCCGCATCACGATATTTATTCCATCGAGGACTTGGCACAACTCATCTTCGACCTGAAGAACGTCAATCCCCGCGCCCGCATCAGCGTCAAGTTGGTGGCGGAGAGCGGCGTGGGCACCATCGCCGCCGGCGTGGCCAAAGCGAAAGCCGATCTGATAGTCATCTCCGGCGCCGAGGGAGGCACGGGCGCCTCGCCCGCCTCGTCCGTGCGCTATGCGGGCATCCCGCCCGAAATAGGCCTGAGCGAGACGCAGCAGACCCTGGTGCTGAACGGCCTGCGCGGACAAGTGCGCCTGCAGACCGACGGGCAACTGAAGACCGGGCGCGACATCATCTCCATGGCCCTGCTGGGCGCCGAGGAGTTCGCCTTCGGCACCGCCGCCCTCATCGTGCTGGGTTGCGTGATGATGCGCAAGTGCCACGCCAACACTTGTCCCGTGGGCGTCGCCACGCAGGACGAACGCTTGCGCAAGCACTTCCGGGGACATTATGAATATGTGGTAAACTACTTCCGCTTCCTGGCGCAGGAAGTGCGCGAATACCTGGCGGAGATGGGCTTCACCCGCCTGGACGACATCGTGGGCCGCACGGACCTGATAGAACTGAAGCCCGCCGCCCCGGACACCAAGGCCGCCCTGTTGGACTTCGGCCGACTGTTGCACCGCGTGGACAACGGCGCGGCCCTGCACAACGTCTCGCCGCAGCGGCACGACATCAATCACGTGTTGGACGTCCCGATGCTCGCCGCCGCCCGCGAAGCGCTGGACAACCGCCGGGAGGTCTCGCTGGAGTATGCCATCGCCAACACCGACCGCTCCGTGGGCGCGATGCTCTCCGGCGCCGTGGCCGCCCGCTACGGGGAACAGGGCCTGCCCGACCGCACCATCCAGGTGAGGTTCAAAGGCTCGGCGGGGCAGAGCTTCGGCGCCTTCCTGGCCCGTGGCATCAGCTTCCGCCTGGAGGGCGAGGCCAACGACTACCTTGGCAAGGGCTTGAGCGGCGGGCACATCTCCGTGCAACCGCCCGTGCGCAGCGGATTTGCCGCCGAAGACAACACCATCGCCGGCAACACCCTGCTCTACGGGGCCACCTCGGGCGAGGTCTATATCAACGGCCGCGCGGGCGAACGCTTTGCCGTGCGCAACTCCGGCGCTGTGGCCGTGGTGGAAGGCGTGGGCGACCATTGCTGCGAGTACATGACCGGCGGCCGCGTCGTAGTCTTAGGCGAGACGGGACGCAACTTCGCGGCGGGCATGAGCGGCGGCGTGGCCTACGTCTGGGACAAACACCGCAACTTCGACTACTTCTGCAACATGGACATGGTGGAGCTGTCCCTGCTGGAAGATGCCTCCGCCCGCAAGGAACTGCACGAACTGGTGCGCCGGCACTACCTGCACACCGGTTCCGAGTTGGCCCGCGCCATGCTGGACGACTGGGCGCGATACGTGGACGAGTTCATCCAGGTGACGCCCATCGAGTACAAGAAGGTGCTGGCCGAGGAGCAGATGCGCAAACTCCAGGAAAAGATAGCCGAGGTGCAACGAGATTATTAACCGAATATCAATCAACGAAGCAGCATATCAAACAATGGGAAACCCGAAAGCATTCCTTACCATACCCCGGCAAGAAGCCGGCTACCGGCCGATACACGACCGCATCAACGATTTCAGCGAAGTGGAGCAGACGCTGAACACGGGCGAACGCAAGCTCCAGGCCTCGCGCTGCATGGACTGCGGCGTGCCCTTCTGCCACTGGGCCTGCCCGCTGGGCAACCGTCCCCCGGAATTTCAGGATGCCCTGTGGAAGGGCGACTGGCGCAAGGCCTACGAGATACTGGCACGCACCAATGACTTCCCCGAATTTACCGGGCGCGTCTGTCCCGCTCTGTGCGAGCAGAGTTGCGTCCTGAAGCTCAGCATCAATGCGCCCGTCACCATCCGCGAAGACGAGGCCGCCGTTATCGAGGCCGCCTTTCGCGAAGGCTATGTGCAACCCAAAGTCCCCCGCCGCAACGGCCGCCGGGTGGCTGTCATCGGCTCCGGCCCCGCAGGACTGGCCGCCGCCAACCGGCTGAACCATCTCGGCTATGAAGTCACCGTGTTCGAGAAGGATGAATACGTGGGCGGCCTCCTGCGCTTCGGCATACCGAATTTCAAGCTGAACAAGCCCATCATCGACCGCCGCATCCGCCTGATGGAGGCCGAGGGCATCACCTTCCGCGTGAACCAGGAGATTGACCTGCACCAATTGCCCGAAGGCTTCGATGCCTACTGCCTCTGCACCGGCACGCCCCAGGCGCGGGACCTGGCCGTCCCCGGCCGCGAACTGGCAGGCATCCACTTCGCCCTGGAGATGCTGGCCCAGCAGAACCGCGTGCTGGCCGGGCAGACGTTCACGGAAGACGAGCGCATCACGGCGCGGGACAAGCACGTGTTGGTCATCGGCGGCGGAGACACGGGCAGCGACTGCATAGGAACGGCCAACCGCCAAGGCGCCAAGAGCGTGACGCAGATAGAAATCATGCCCCAGCCGCCTGTGGGCCACAATTCCGCCACACCCTGGCCGCAGTATCCCCGCGTGCTGAAGACCAGCAGCAGCCATGAGGAAGGTTGCACCCGCCGCTGGAGCCTCAGCACCGTCCGCTTCGTCGGCGAAGAAGGACACGTGCGCGGCGCGGAAGTGGAGGAAGTGGAATGGCAACCCAATCCCGACGGCGGCCGCCCGCTGATGAAGCCCACGGGACGGCGCGAGACTTTGCAAGCCGACCTCGTCCTCCTGGCCATGGGATTCCTGAAGCCCGGACTGCCCCCGCTGCCCGCCAACGTGTGGGTGGCCGGCGACGTGGCCACGGGGCCGAGCCTGGTGGTGCGTTGCATCGCTGCCGGACGGCGGGCGGCAGAGGAAATCAGCCGGGCGATTTTGTAAATAGGAATTTAGCGGCCGGAGGCCGCCGGAGAAGTTATAGGAGTTAAAGAAGTTATCACTTCGCTTCGCTCCGTTAGAAGTTAAAGCTATGGCATACATATAAATCGCCGGACCAACTATTGGCTTTAACTTCTGAGTCCGCCTTGGCGGGCGATAACTTCTTCTAACTCCTTAACTCCTCAAAAATAAATTATCATTCAACAGTTATGTGTGGAATCGTAGCAATACTCAACGTCAGGCAACAGACGCCTGAACTTCGTGCCAAGGCCCTGTCCATGGCAAAGAAAATCCGCCATCGCGGCCCCGACTGGAGCGGCATCTACTGCGGCGGCACGGCCATCCTGGCCCACGAACGCCTCTCCATCGTAGACCCGCAGAGCGGCGGGCAACCCCTCTACTCGCCGGACAAGAAACAGGTGCTGGCCGTCAACGGCGAAATTTATAACCACCGCAAGATACGCGCCAGCCACGCCGCCTACCCCTTCCGGACGGGCAGCGACTGCGAAACGATACTTGCCCTCTACCGCGACAAGGGCATCCATTTCCTGGAGGAACTGAACGGCATCTTCGCTTTCGTGCTTTACGACGAAGAGCGGGACGAGTTTCTGATGGCCCGCGACCCCATCGGCGTCATCCCTCTCTACATCGGGCGCGACGCGGACGGCACTGTCTATTGCGCCAGCGAGTTGAAGGCCCTGGAGGGATACTGCGACACATACGAACCGTTCCCGCCCGGCCATTACTACTGGAGCCGCGAGGCGGAGATGCGGCGGTGGTACCGGCGTGACTGGACGGACTACGGCGCGGTGCGCGCCAACCCGGCGCCGGAAACCGCCCTGCGCCCCGCCCTCGAAGCCGCCGTGCGCCGCCAGTTGATGAGCGACGTGCCCTACGGCGTGCTGCTCTCCGGCGGACTGGACAGCAGCATCATCTCCGCCATCGCCAAGAAGTTTGCCGGCCGCCGCATCGAGACCGACGGACAGCAGGCGGCGTGGTGGCCGCAGCTGCACTCCTTCGCCATCGGCCTGGAGGGCGCGCCGGACCTGGCCAAGGCGCGCGAGGTGGCCGCGCACATCGGCACGGTGCACCACGAAGTGCATTACACCCTGCAAGAAGGATTGGACGCCCTGCGCGACGTCATCTATTACACCGAGACCTACGACGTTACCACCGTCCGCGCCTCCACGCCGATGTACCTGCTGGCCCGCGTCATCAAGTCGATGGGCATCAAAATGGTGCTCAGCGGCGAGGGGGCGGACGAGGTTTTCGGCGGCTACCTCTACTTCCACAAGGCGCCGGACGCGCGCGCTTTCCACGAGGAGACCGTGCGCAAGCTCTCCAAACTGCACCTCTACGACTGCCTGCGGGCCAACAAAAGCCTGGCGGCCTGGGGCGTGGAGGGGCGCGTGCCCTTCCTCGACAAAGAGTTTCTGGACGTGGCGATGCGCCTGGACCCCGCCCGGAAGATGTGCCCGGGCAAGACAATCGAGAAGCGCGTCCTCCGCGAAGCCTTTGCCGGACTGCTGCCAACCGACGTGGCCTGGCGGCAGAAGGAGCAGTTCAGCGACGGCGTTGGCTACGGCTGGATAGACACCTTGCGCGACATGACCGCCCGCTTGGTGAGCGACGAGGCGATGGCCCATGCGGCGGAACGCTTCCCCGTCAACCCGCCGCGCAACAAGGAGGAGTATTTCTACCGAAGCATCTTCGCCGAATACTTCCCCAGCGAGAGTGCCGCCCGCAGCGTGCCGAGCGTGCCCAGCGTGGCCTGCTCCACCGCCGAGGCTCTGGCTTGGGACGCTTCCTTCAAGGACATGAACGAGCCGAGCGGACGCGCCGTGGCCGGGGTGCATGAGGAAGCGTATGGGAAATAGGGATTTAGCGGCCGGAGGCCGCCGGAGAAGTTATAGGAGTTATAGAAGTTATCTCTTCGCTTCGCTCCGTTAGGAGTTAAAGCCAATACCTTGTGTGTTGGCATGTATGCACATCGCCGGACCTACTATTGGCTTTAACTTCTTAGCCCGCCTTTGGCGGGCAATAACTTCTTCTAACTTCTTTAACTACTGCGCGCAAAGCGCGTATATATAAATTATCATTTACTTATGCGAATACGATTCACCAAAATGCACGGCGCGGGCAACGACTACATCTACGTAGACACCGCCCGCTACCCTATTGCCGACCCTGCCCGCTGCGCCATCGCCTGGAGCCGCCCACACACGGGCATAGGGAGCGACGGCCTGGTACTGGTCGGCCCGTCGGACAAGGCAGACTTCGCCATGCGCATTTTCAATGCGGACGGCTCAGAGGCGCGGATGTGCGGCAATGCCAGCCGCTGCATCGGCAAGTATGTGTACGAATACGGCCTGACGAAGCGGACAGACATCACGCTGGAAACCCTGTCGGGCATCAGACGGCTGCACCTGCACGTAGACGGACGCGGAGAAGTGCAGACGGTCACGGTGGACATGGGCATCCCCTCGGACATCCGCCCCGTCTGCTTGGGCAGCGGCTTTCCCTACGAAAACGGCATCGCCGTGTCGATGGGTAATCCGCATTTGGTTATCTTTGTGCCCGATGCGGAGCGTGTCCCCCTGGCGGAAGCCGGCCCCGTGCTGGAGCGTCACCCGCTGTTCCCGGACCGCGTGAACGTGGAGTTTGCCCAGGTGCTGGACGAGTCGCATATCCGTATGCGGGTCTGGGAGCGCGGTTCGGGCATCACGCAGGCCTGCGGCACGGGCGCCTGTGCCACGGCCGTCGCCGCCGCCTTCAGCGGGCGCTGCGGACATGAGGCGGACATACGCATGGACGGCGGCACGCTGCGCGTCCGGTGGGAAGGCCCCAGCGGACGCTTGCAGATGACCGGCCCTGCCACGCGGGTCTATGACGGAGAAATAGAAACAGAACTTAGTTGACGAGTAGACAAGTTAACGAGACTACAAGGACAGAGCTTGGCCATTTGTAATCTTGTTCCATGACAAACCTTGTTGCCTCGTTAACTCGCACCCTCGTCAACTACTAAACAATCATACATTATGCCCTTAGTAAACGAACATTTCCTGAAGCTGCAAGGCAGCTATCTCTTCTCCGACATCGCGAAGAAAGTCAATGCCTTCCGGGTGACGCATCCGGACAAGCCGCTGATACGCCTGGGCATCGGCGACGTCACACGGCCCTTGCCACCCGCCTGCGTAGAAGCGATGCACCGCGCCGTGGACGAAATGGCCCGGGAAGACACCTTCCACGGCTACGGCCCCGAGCAGGGATATCCCTTCCTCATCAACGCCATCATCAAGCATGACTTCTTCGCACACGGCATCAGCCTCAGCCCCTCCGAGATTTTCATCAGCGACGGCGCCAAGAGCGACACGGGCAATATCGGCGAACTGCTACGCTGGGACAACAGCATGGCCGTCACCGACCCCGTCTATCCCGTCTACGTAGACAGCAACGTGATGAACGGCCGCGCCGGCGTGAAGACTGCGGACGGGCAGTGGAGCAACATCACCTACCTGCCCTGCACCGAGGCAAACAATTTCATGCCCGCCCTGCCCAGCCACCGCGTAGACCTCATCTACCTGTGCTATCCCAACAACCCGACGGGCACCACCCTGACCCGCGACCAGCTGAAGGCGTGGGTAGACTATGCCCTGGCCAACGATACGCTCATCGTCTTCGACGCCGCCTACGAGGCATACATCCGCGAACCGGACGTGCCGCACAGCATCTACGAGATTCGCGGCGCGAAGAAAGTGGCCATCGAGATACGCAGCTTCTCGAAGACGGCAGGCTTCACCGGCATGCGCTGCGGCTATACCGTCGTGCCTAAAGAGGTGACAGCCTGCGACATCGACGGCCGCCGCATCCCCCTCAACCCGCTCTGGAACCGACGCCAGTGCACCAAGTTCAACGGGGCGAGCTACGTCACCCAGCGCGGCGCCGAGGCCGTCTATTCGCCGGAAGGGAAGAAGCAGGTGCGCGAGACCATCGATTACTATATGGAGAATGCCCGCATCATGCGCGAGGGCCTCACCGCCGCCGGCCATCGGGTCTACGGCGGAGTGAACGCCCCCTACCTCTGGTGGAAGACGCCGGACGGCCTGCCCTCGTGGAAGTTCTTCGACAAGCTGCTCTACGAGGCACAGGTCGTTGGCACGCCGGGCGTCGGCTTCGGGCCCAGCGGCGAGGGATTCATCCGTCTGACCGCCTTCGGCCGGCGCGAAGACTGCCTGGAAGCCATGCGCCGCATCCGCAGCAAGATAGGTTGATAGCCGATGTTTATATTGGTTGTAGTTTGACGGGGCGTACCTCTGACAGGGTGCGTCCCATTTTTCTTATCTTTGCGCCTGCTTTTTAACATACTTGCTCCTTTGCGCTTCTGTCAATCTGCATCTGAATCCGCAGATATGCTTTCAATTTATAATTATCCTTCGCGTTATTCCATCTATATGTAAATAAAACCGGAAATCTTCCAAATAGAAAGCAAAACATTGGGTGCTGTTTACAGAAAGACATAACTTTGCAGCATGATAAAGCAAAATGAAAGAAATGTTTTGTTTTGTCTATTAATAGGTATAAGAAACCCTGCGCAGGGCGAGAAAAAGGTAAATCAATCGTATAACTTAAAGCAATGAAGACAATGAAGAAGACGTACAGACAAAAAGCAGCAGCCTTGGCCGGTTGCATCTTCGCGCTTTCGCTGACCACCTTTGCGCAAGACAAACCCACGGCCGACGCAGGAGCCGAACTGGTGAGCAGCTACATCTGGCGCGGGCAAGAACTGGGCAACTTCGCTTTGCAACCTACGCTCTCAATCGGCTACCGGGGATTCGCCCTGACGGCCTGGGGGTCGGCAGGACTGGACAAGGACGACACCAAGGAATTCGACCTGACATTAGGGTACACCGCCGGGGGCTTCCATCTCGCCCTCACCGATTACTGGTTTGACAACGGGCCCGGATACTTCCATTACTATGCGCGCAACACGGCCCACGTGTTCGAGGCCAACCTCGGATACGACTTCGGTTTCCTGTCCGTCAACTGGTACACCAACTTCGCGGGAAACGACGGCGTGGACCACGAAGGCCATCGGGCCTATTCCTCCTACCTCTCGCTGGCCGCCCCTTTCCACCTGGGCGGACTGGACTGGACGGCGGAGATTGGGGCAGTTCCCTGGGCCACCAGTTTCTACAACGCCACGGCGGACAACCCGGCAGGGGCCGGCGGATTCGAGGTGTCCCACGTCAGCATCGGCGCCTCCAAGGCCATCCGCATCACGGAGCATTATTCCCTGCCGCTCTTCGCAAAGATGACGTGGAACCCCGCCACGGAAGGCGCGTACTTCGTGTTCGGACTACGTTTATTCTAACCACAAATCAATATATTTAATAGGTATAGTTTATGAAGAAGATTGAAGCCATCATCCGACGTTCCCGCTTCGAGGACGTGAAGGAAGCCCTGCTGGCCGCCGACATCGAGTGGTTCTCCTACTACGACGTGCGCGGCGTGGGCAAGACCCGCGAAGGACGCATCTATCGCGGAGTAGTGTATGACACCAGTTTCATCGAGCGGACTTTGCTCTCCATCGTGGTACGCGACAAGAATGTGGAGAAGACCGTGCAGGCCATCCTGCAGGCCGCGCGCACGGGCGAGATAGGCGACGGGCGCATCTTTATCCTGCCCGTGGAAGACTCCATCCGCATCCGCACCGGCGAACGGGGGGACATCTCGCTCTACAACGCCGAACTGGAGAAATAAACTGAATACTGCCAACTTAAAAGTAAAGAACTATGGATACAACTACTCTATTACTTGATACCGGCAACACGGCATGGCTGATTGTTGCCACGATATTAGTCTTGCTGATGACCATTCCGGGCATCGCCCTGTTCTACGGAGGGCTGGTGCGACAGAAGAACGTGCTGAGCATCATCATGCAAAGCCTGCTGATTGTAGCCGTCATCAGCATCATTTGGGTGTCTTTCGGTTACAGCTTCGTGTTCGGCACCAGCCTGGTGGAAAGCGGCAGCCCGCTGGGAGCCGTCATAGGGGGCTTCGACAAGGTATTCCTCCGTGGTATCACGCTCGACACGCTTGCGGCCGGACAAATCCCGGAACTGCTCTTCGTCCTGTTCCAATGCATGTTTGCCGTCATCACGCCGGCACTGATACTGGGCTCCTTTGCCGAGCGCGTCAAGTTCTCCGGCTTCCTGCTCTTCACGGTGCTATGGAGCGTGCTGGTCTACATTCCCATGGCGCATTGGGTATGGGGCGGCGGTTTCCTACAACAGATGGGCGCCATCGACTTTGCCGGAGGCACGGTGGTGCATATCAATGCCGGCATCTCCGCCCTGGTAATGGCCCTCATGGTGGGCAGGCGCAGCGACTACAAGGCAGGGCATCCCATGACGCCCCACAACGTTACGTTTGTCTTCATGGGCACGGCCTTCCTCTGGTTGGGATGGTTTGGCTTCAATGCCGGCAGCGGCCTGTGTGCCGACGGCCTGGCGGCCAACGCCTTCCTGGTGACCCATCTGGCCACGTGCGTCGCCTCCCTGACGTGGATGGCCATCGACTGGATTCTGCATAGGAAGCCCACCACCGTAGGCGCCTGCACGGGAGCCGTAGCCGGACTGGTGGCCATCACTCCCGCCGCAGGCACGGTAGACATCCTGGGAGCCATCTGCATCGGGCTGATTTCGTCCCTGGTATGCTTCTACATGGTGGCCGTGGTCAAGCCCAAGCTGGGGTATGACGACACGCTCGACGCCTTCGGCGTACACGGTATCGGCGGCATCGTCGGCTCCATCCTGACGGGCGTCTTCGCCACCCGGTTCATTTCGGGCGAGGGCGGCGTGGAAGGCGCGCTCTACGGCGACTGGCACCAGCTGTGGATACAGGTCTTCGCAACCCTCATCTCCATCGCCTTCAGCGCGGTGATGACCTTCATCCTGTTCAAGGTAACGGACAAATTGGTAGGCATCCGCGTAGACAAGCGCGTGGAGGAAGAAGGGCTGGACATCTACGAGCACGGCGAGTCGGCCTACAACCGCTGACCGACGAGGGCGGCGGATACGGCAGGTTAGCCGAACGGAGCATCAGGGTCTGTCACGGTTCCGCTGCCTCCGCCGCCCTCTTCCGGCTCCTCGCCTTCGGGACGGGCATATTCGTTCATTTCTTCAAACGTGATGCCCATCAGCATCTTAGGCACGCGCGAACGGCTGCCGCGAGTGATGATGTCTTCGGTTTCGGGGCGGAAAATCACGTGCGTCCCCGTGATGTTACTACTTGCAGACCATTCTTTGGCCGTCTCGGCGGGAGAGGAGGTGAAGCCGGGCTTGAACGAACCGATGCCGTCCAGGATGACGCGGTTGCCCACCACGAGCTCGTCGTGGATGACTTCCGACAGTTCGGAGAGCACGGCAATGATGTCGGACTTGCGCAGGGTGCTGTTCCGCTGGATGCGGTCGGCAATCTGTTCGGTCGTCACAACGGCATTCACCACCGCCTTTCCGTACCATTGCAAATAGAACTTGGACTTGGAATTGGGCCACTGATAGAGTTTGTACTTTGCTGGCATAACTTTCTGGTATTAAAGTTTAATAATAAGGTTACTTTCTCTGCTACAAATGTAGGCAACTTTCTTTTAATTAAAAAAATATTTCAATGAAAAAATGAGCATTTTTTTTCTGATTTTCACCCGTTTGTCTACGCATTATCTATCAGAATGCTATGTTCTTTGTAACATTGCTGACACACTGAATTTCTCTAATGTGAAATGCTTGCTTTCCTTCGATTCCAAAATATTTCTAATGGAAAGACGGCCTTCACGGAGAATCTTCGCCAAGTGATTGTAAGAGAATATATTAATGTTTTAAACTGGTTTTTTGAGATGAAAATGTCGACGTTAAAAAATGTTCCAGCCGCTCGACGAAATTCGTGGAGCCGCTCAACGAAATCCAAGGAGTTGCCTGACGATTGGCGAAATGCCGCTCTACGATGGTATCCCGGTATAGAAAATCCGTTTTCTTACCAGTCTGAACAATGCGAAGGGGGATGTTTCTGTCATACTTCTACATCCGTCTTACCTTCTGTCCGTTCTATTTCATCTTCATACAAAGATAGCGGACAACTGTCTTTTTGAAAGTAAATCATCTGTTTTAATATCTTTAAAAAAAATGAGAAAATGACTACTTTACGTTTTAATGTAATCGAGAAGGCATTTCAAACCAAGCCTCTCGACGTGCCGGTTCCCAAGGAACGGCCAAGCGAATATTTCGGCAAATATGTCTTCAACCGCGAGAAGATGTTCCGCTACCTGCCCGCCAATGTCTTTGCCCGCCTGGCGGACGCCATGGACCACGGGGCTGCGCTGGACCGCGACGTGGCCGACCAGGTGGCCGAGGGCATGAAGCGTTGGGCCATGGAACTGGGCGCCACACACTACACCCATTGGTTCCAACCCCTGACCGAAGGCACGGCCGAGAAGCACGATGCCTTCGTGGAGCACGACGGAAAAGGTGGAATGGTAGAGGAATTTTCCGGCAAGTTGCTCGTGCAGCAGGAGCCGGACGCATCTTCGTTCCCCAACGGCGGCATCCGCAATACCTTCGAGGCACGCGGCTACTCGGCCTGGGACCCCTCGTCGCCCGTCTTTGTCGTCGGCGACACCCTCTGCATCCCCACCGTCTTCATTGCCTACACGGGCGAGTCACTGGACTACAAAGCCCCCTTGCTAAAAGCTCTGCGCGCCGTGGACCGCGCCGCGACGGATGTTTGCCACTATTTTAATCCGGAAGTAAAGAAGGTGGTGTCCTACTTGGGCTGGGAACAGGAATATTTTCTGGTGGACGAAGGCATCTTTGCCGCCCGTCCCGACCTCTTGCTGACCGGCCGCACGCTGATGGGGCACGAGGCTTCGAAGAACCAGCAACTGGAAGACCATTACTTTGGCGCCATCCCCGCCCGCGTGGCCGCCTTCATGAAAGATTTGGAAATTCAAGCATTGGAACTGGGCATCCCGCTGAAGACGCGCCACAACGAGGTGGCCCCCAACCAGTTTGAACTGGCGCCCATCTTCGAGGAATGCAACCTGGCCGTGGACCACAACATGCTCATCATGTCGCTCATGCGCAAGGTAGCGCGCACGCATGGTTTCCGCGTCCTCTTGCACGAGAAACCCTTCAAAGGCATCAACGGCAGCGGAAAACACAATAACTGGTCGCTGGGCACAGACACGGGCATCCTGCTCATGGCTCCCGGAAAGACGGAAGAAGAGAATTTGCGGTTCATAACCTTCGTCGTCAACACCCTCATGGCTGTCCACCGCCACAATGGCCTGCTGAAAGCCTCCATCATGAGCGCGACGAATGCCCACCGCCTGGGAGCCAACGAGGCGCCCCCCGCCATCATCTCCTCCTTCCTCGGCACGCAACTCAGCCGCGTCCTGGACCACCTGGAGAATGCCGAGCCGGAAGAATTGCTCTCCCTAAGCGGCAAGCACGGCCTGAAACTGGACATCCCGCAGATACCGGAACTGATGATTGACAATACCGACCGCAACCGCACCTCACCCTTCGCCTTCACCGGCAACCGCTTCGAGTTCCGCGCCGTGGGCTCCGAAGCCAACTGCGCCAGCGCGATGATAGCCCTCAACGCCGCCGTGGCCGAGCAACTTGTGGACTTCAAGCGCGAGGTGGACGCACTCATCCAGGCAGGCGAGCCCAAACTCTCCGCCATCCTCCAGGTCGTCCGCCGCTGCATCAAGGCCTGCAAACCTATCCGCTTCGACGGCAACGGATACAGCGAAGAGTGGAAGGCCGAAGCCGCCCGCCGTGGCCTGGACTGCGAGACCAGCGTCCCCGTCATCTTCGACAACTACCTCAGCGACGACAGCGTCCGTATGTTTGAGTCGACGGGCGTCATGTCCCGCAAGGAACTCGAAGCCCGCAACGAAGTGAAATGGGAAACCTACACGAAGAAAATACAAATCGAAGCCCGCGTCTTGGGCGACCTCGTGATGAACCATATCGTGCCCGTCGCCACCGAATACCAGACCCGCCTCATTGACAATGTCTACAAGCTGAAAGCTCTCTTCCCTGCTGAGAAGGCAGAGAAACTCTCGGCACAAAACCTGGCCATCATCGACAAGATAGCCGAGCACACCACCTACATCAAGGAGCACGTGGACTCCCTGGTCGAAGCGCGCAAGGTGGCCAACAAGATTGCCAACGAGCGCGAGAAGGCCGTCGCCTACCACGACACCATCGCCCCCATGCTGGAGCAAATCCGCTACCACATCGACAAGCTGGAACTGATGGTCGACGACCAGATGTGGACACTGCCCAAATACCGTGAACTGCTGTTCATTCGATAAATAATTGCATTCAGACTTGATGGAAGTGCCCCGGGCTGTTGCGACAACAGTCCGGGGCACATTTTTTCCGTCTATTGCGCCCCGCCTCTGCCGGGACTGTACGCAAAAAAGGCGCGGACCGCGCGGCCCTCCGGGAACCCCCGTACAGGCTGCGCCGTCCGCGCCACTACTACGTCCCTCCGGGCCTGTGCGGCCCGTGACGGGTTATGCTTTCTTCGCGGGCATAGGCTCGATATCCTTGCCGGCGTCGCGTTTCTTGTGCATCATCGCGTAGGCGATGGGCGAGCCGATGAACAGCGACGAGAACGTACCGATAACCACACCCAGAATCATGGCGAACGAGAAGCTGCGGATGCTCTCACCTCCTAAGAAGAAGATGACCACCAGCACAATCAGCGTCGACGAACCGGTGAACAACGTACGCGTCAGTGTCGAGTTCAGCGAGTCGTTGAACAACTGGTAGCTATTGCGCTTCGGATAGAGGTGCAGGTACTCACGTACGCGGTCGAAGATAACCACCTTGTCGTTGATGGAGTAACCGATGGCCGTCAGGATGGCGCCCACGAACGTCTGGTCAATCTCCATCGAGAACGGCAGGATGCCCCAGAACATGGAGTAGATTCCCAGGATGCCCAGCGTGTCGAAGGCCAGGGCGGCGATGGAACCCACGCTGAACGCGATGTTGCGGAAGCGGAACAGGATGTAGAGGCCGATGGCAATCAGGGCGAAGAACACGGCCCAGAAGGCGGCTACCGTTGTGTCGTCGGCAATGCTCGGGCCTACTTTCTGTGAACTGATGATGGTGCCGCCCTCCTGGTTGTCGCGGTCGACAAACTGTTCAAGGGTCGTGCCTTCGGTCAGCAGCGGCTTCAGCAGTTCGTACAGCTTGGCTTCAATCTCGGCATCGATGTTGTCACCCTCTTCGGCAATGCGGTAGTTGGTCGTGATACGCATCGTCCGTCCGTCCGTGCCGATGGCGATGACGCTCACGTTGGCATCGTCCAGGTTGCCTTCCAGCACCTCGCGCAACTGCTCGGGTTGGGTGGGCTGGTCGAAACGTACCTGGTAGTTGCGTCCGCCCGTGAAGTCAATGCTCTGGCTCAGGCCACGGAAGCCCAGGAATGCCACCCACAGGATGATGAAGGCGACGGTGCCTACGGCCCACGTCTTGTTGCGTCCCATGAAGTCGAAATGCGTGTCTTGCAGTACGCCGCGCGACAGTTTTGTCTCGAACGTCAAGTGCTGCCACTTGTCTTTCTTCATGAAGTAGTCATACACCAGGCGCGTCAGGTAGACGGCGGTGAAGAACGAAATGGCGATACCGATGATCTGCGTCGTGGCGAAACCCCGGATGGGACCCGTGCCGAAGTAGAACAGGATGATACCGGTGATGATGGACGTAAAGTTGGAGTCGAAGATGGCAGAGAAGGCGTTCTTGTATCCGTCGTGCAAGGCCATCTTCACGTTCTTGCCGTTACGCAGTTCTTCTTTCGTGCGTTCGTAGATAAGCACGTTGGCGTCCACCGCCATGCCGATGGCCAGCACCATACCGGCAATACCGCTCATGGTCAGCGCGGCTTGGAAAGAGGTCAGGATGCCGAAGGTGAAGAATACGTTCAGCAGCAGCGCGCCGTTGACTACCATGCCCGGGATGAAGCCGTACATGGAGCACGTGTACACCATCAGCAGGATGAAGGCCACCACGCAAGAGATGAAGCCCGCGCGGATGGAGGCGGCGCCCAGCGACGGGCCTACGATGTCTTCCTGCACGATGTGCGCGGGAGCGGGCATCTTACCGGAACGGAGCACGTTGGCCAAGTCCTTCGTCTGGTCGGGCGTGAAGCTGCCGGTGATGACCGAACTGCCGCCCGTAATCTCGTTCTGTACCGTCGGGGCGGAATATACATAGCCGTCCAGCACGATGGCGATGGAGCGTCCGATGTTCTGCTTGGTCAACTGGGCCCAGCGGCGTGCGCCGTCGTTGTTCATCGTCATGTTGACGCAGGGCTTGCCATACTGGTCGTAGTCGTCGCTCGCCGTAGAGATGACATCACCCTCCAGCGGGGCGCGTCCGTCGCGTTGCGTGGAGCGGATGGCGTAGAGTTCGAACGTCTGTTTCTTCGGGTCGTAGTCCGAAGCGGCCACGCCCCACTTCAGGCGCAGGTCTTTGGGGAATCCGGCCTGCACTTCGGGCATGGCCAGGTAGCGGTTGATTTCCGCCGTATCCTTGTAGTTGGCAAAGCCGACGATGGGGCTCTGCGCGCTGGGGTTCAACTGGAGGATAGCCAGCAGCGGGTTCTGCTTCTTGTAGGCTTCCAGGTCGGCTGCCGTGCTGGCGGTCTCGCCTTTCAGGGCGGCGGCCAGGCTGTCCACGGTGCTGAGGGCTTTTTCTTCCTTCACGGCCGGGGCGGCGGCGCTGTCGGCTGCCTGTTCAGCGGTCTCTTGCAGGCTCAGGATGGTATGCACCTTCGTGTCGGCTGCCTGCAGGTAGGGCACCACGTCGCGCGAATTGTACGTTTCCCAGAACTCCAGGTTGGCCGAGCCTTGCAGTAATTTTCTTACACGTTCGGGCTCTTTGATGCCGGGCAATTCCACCATGATGCGGCCTAAGTTGTCCGACAGGCTCTGGATGTTGGGCTGGACTACGCCGAAGCGGTCGATACGGGTGCGCAGCACGTTGTACGAGTTGTCGATGGCTGCCTGCACTTCTTCGCGCAGCACCTTTTCCACTTCGTTGTCGGTGGACTGTTGGCTGACTTTGTCTTTCAGTTGCTGGGTGGCGAACAACTGTGCCAGGTTGGCTTCGGGCGCCAGGCGGTGGTACTCCCGGATGAACAGGGTAATCACGTCTTCCTGGCTCGTCTTGGCCTGCTGTGCGGCGTTGTTCAGGGCTTGGTTGAAGGCTTCATCGGTCTTGTTGTCGGCCAACAGGCGGATGACATCCGGTACGGATACTTCCAGGATGACGTTCATACCGCCCTTCAGGTCCAGGCCCAAACTGATTTCCATCTCTCGACAATCTTTCAGGGTCCAGTTGCCGAAATACACTTTCTCGTTGGCCAGTGAGTCCAGATAGTCCTGTTCCAACTGCGCATCCCCTTTCGCGTATTCTTTCGCCTTGTTGTTGTAGTGGCGCGTCACAAAAGAGAAGGACAGGTAGAAGAGGCACACCAGCGTGAGCAGCACGGCAAAAACCCTTACAAATCCTTTGTTTTGCATGTTACTTTTAGTTTATTATGATTACTTGTTTTAATTAGTTCCAGTCGTTTACAAGGCTGCAAATATAGTTCTTTTTCTGCAAATCTAAGTTGTTGACCCATTATTTTTTAGAAAACTCCGCATTGCGCCGCCGCCGGGAAAAGGGCGGACAAAAGGCGGAAGGCTTCATTCGCGCCGCGCCACCCGGCACAGGATGGGGTAGTGGTCGGAGGCGCGGATGGTGCGGTCGACGGTGCAGCCGAAGGCTTCCAGGGCCGGGCTGAGCAGGATGTGGTCTATGCGGAAATAGAACTTGTTGCGGTTGTACGAGATGCCCAGGCCCCGCCCGGAAGCGGCGAAGGCGTCGTCCAGGTTTTCCCCGATGACGCGGTGGGCGTAGGACAGGGGCGAGTCGTTGAAGTCGCCGCAGGCGATGATGTCGCGGTGGGGCGAGCGGCGTATGGCGAGGGCGATGGAGTCGGCTTGCGCGGCGCGTATGGCGGCGGCTTCGGCCAGTTTCCGGACCAGCTGGCGCACGCCGCTTTCCACCTTCTCTTTCCCGGGGTCGCGCAGCATGTCTTCGTAGAGGTCCTTGTCTTCCTGGGTCAGCTTGTTGGATTCTAAGTGGTTGTTGAGCAGCAGCAGGGTGTCTCCCTCCCACGCCAGTTCGTAGGCCATCGTGCCGTTGCTGGCGCTGGCATAGTCCAGCCGCCGGGCGGAGAGGATGGGCAGTTTGGAGTAGCAGGCCAGTTGGTTGCCCTTGTGGTCGCCTATGGCATCTATGCGGTGGTAGGGATAAGCGGCCAGGGCGCGTTCGATGTCTTTCCGGCCGGGGTATTTCGTGCCCCGCTTGTCGGCGTATTCTTGCAGGCAGATGATGTCCGCCCCGCTGTCGCGCAGGTAGGCCAGGACGGGGTTCTCTCCGCCGTCCGTCGCCGGGTCGCCGAATCCCATGATGTTGTAGGAAAGGATTTTGAGGCTGTTCTCCGGCGGTGTAGCCCTCCAGAGGTTGACGGGCAGGTAGGTGCGCGCCTGGGGCAGGCACAGCAGCAGGCCGGCCAGGGGCAGCAGGGCGCAGCGGTATTGCTGGAAGACGAGCCAGAAGAGCAGGAAGGCGAGGTCTGCCGCCAGGAAGATGGGGAAGGCCAGGCCTAAGCAGGAGAGCACGGGGTGCTGCGTGGGCTGCAGGCAGGGGCTGTATGCCGTGGCCAGCAGCAGGCCGGTGCATAGGAGGTTGGCGGCCAGGAGCAGCAGGATGATTGCTTTGCCCAGGTGTCTCATGCGTCAGCGGTTTCCGGCGTCGAACAGGCTTTTCTTCTCGTCCGTGGTCAGGCTTTCGTAGCCCGATTTCTTCAGCTTGTCCAGGATGCGGTCTATTTCGTCGTTCTGCGCTTTGCGGCGGGCGTTGTAGTCGTAGTCTTTCTGGCGGTCGGCGTTGGGGCCGTAGTGAACCTTCATCTTCGGTTTGCGCGGCCGGGGACGGAACAGCGAAGCCAGCGCGTCGGCGGCGCGGTTAATCCAGTGGGTCAGGTCGGTGCCCTTGTTCAGCCCGGCGGCGAAGGCCAGTCCGGCCAGCGCGCCTCCCAAGTGGGCGATGTGTCCGCCGGCGTTGCCGGAGGTGATGAACAGCACATCCAGCCCGATGGCCACCAGCGCGAGGTATTTCAGCCGGATGGTGCCGATGAGCAGCAACTGGATGGGGTAGTTGGGTTCGCGGTAGGCGGCGGCGGCCACGATGCCGAGGACGGAGGCCGACGCGCCCAGCAGGTAGGCGTAGCCCACTCCGGGGCGGAAGTAGGGGAAGATGTTGTAGGCCAGCATGTAGAGCAGCCCGCCGCACAGGCCGGCCAGGATGTAAAGCCCCCGCAGGTGGCGCGCCGAGAAGAATTGCAGGAAGATGGAGCCGAACCAGTAGAGCCAGAGCATGTTGAACAGCAGGTGCAGGAAGTTGGCGTGCAGGAACATGTAGGTCACGGCCGACCACGGCTGCACGGCGAGGCGCGCGAAGGAGGCCGGCAGTTCGAACCATTGCAGGAAGCCGGCCGCGAACACGTTGAACAGTTGCAGCACGATGCCCGCCAGTGCCACCAGCAGGAACACGGCCACGTTGATGTACACCAGCCGGACGAGCGTGCCGCCCCGCCGGAAGTTCTCTTTCAGGTCAGTTATAATAGAAGCCATTGTATCCGTTGTTTTTCTTTCGCCAGTACAGGATGAGCAGCAGGCCGAAAATCATTCCGCCCAGGTGGGCGAAGTGGGCCACGTTGTCGGCGGCATTGTTGGCCAGGCCGGCGTACAGTTCGATGACGGCATACCCCAGCACGAACCACTTGGCCTTGATGGGGAAGGGCAGGGGGAAGATGAACATCCGCTCGTTGGGGAACAGCATGCCGAAGGCCAGCAGGATGCCGTACACCGCGCCCGAGGCGCCCACCGTGCTGCCGTTCAGCGTCAGGTTCAGGCTGGCCATCGTCGGGTCTATGTAGTTCTTGTATTCCCGCAAGGCGTTTGCCCCGTCGCGCATCACCGCCTCGACGGCTTCGGGCGGCAGCCCCGCTTGCAAAGTATAATAATGTATGCCGGTGACGAGTTCCTGGATAAGCCCCGCCCCGATGCCGCATATCATGTAGTAGAACAGGAACCGCTTCGGACCCCACACCTGTTCGAGGATGCGGCCGAACATCCATACGGCGAACATGTTGAAAAACACGTGCAGGAAGCCGGCGTGCATGAACATGTAGGTGATGAGTTGCGCCGCGTTGAACCGGTCGGACAGGATGAAGTGCAGGCCCAGGTAGTCGCCCAGGTCGATGCCGTAGCGTTCGGCGGCTAGCGTGGCCAGGAACATCAGCACGTTGATGATAAGCAGGTTCTTGGTGACAGTCGGTAGTGGATTCATATCGGGTTTTAGTCGTTCTTGGCGGCAAAAGTACGAATAAATTCTGTTCTACAACAGAAAAACGGGGCCTGATTCCCTCGAAAACTGTTTTTTCACGTTATTTTTCACCGTTTTTATTTGATATTCAGAAATATTGCTTACTTTTGTCCTTCGCATGGCGGGCAGCCGGGAGACGTTGGGAACCCGGACGGCTGCCGCCGGGACCGGATTTTTTCTTTATACCAATATAATTATGAACAAATCAGACTTAATTAATGCCATGGCTACGGAGGGCGGAATGTCCAAGGTGGTAGCCAAGAATGCGTTGGATGCGTTTATCGCAGCAGTTACGAAAGCCATGAAAGAAGGCGAGAAGGTTTCGCTGGTGGGTTTCGGCACGTTCTCCGTGTCCGAGCGTTCGGCCCGCACGGGCATCAACCCTGCTACGAAGCAGGCCATCGAAATCCCTGCCAAGAAGGTGGTGAAGTTCAAGCCCGGCGCTGAACTGATGGTGGATTGAGAAACCGTCCGCTCCGGCGGACACCGGATAGGGGAGAAGGGCACGTCTGCGGGCGTGCCCTTTCCTTTTTCTCCCAGGTGGAGACGGCGAATCTGTCGGGTGCGCTCCGCGTTTGTCCCGAGTGCACTCCGTGTTTGTCCCGAGTGCACTCCGTGCCCGCGCCGGGTGCGGCGCTTGTAACGTTGTTATATATTATATAAGGTATGTCCGCGCAGCCTTCCCTCCTTCCGTCCCCGCCGGCGGGACGGGCGTGGTGCGGGAAGATGCAAAATTAATTCAATTTGAATAAAATTGTCCCTTCATCCTTTGGTTAGTAAAACTAAAACACTTACCTTTGCGGGGTAGTAGCTATTTAAGAGTTGTGTAAGTAACAGCAAACAACGATATTAATGGCGTATCCCGCCGCTTGGCAACAGGCGGGCGGCGCGCCTGGAACAAACAAACGTTTTTTTAATTCATGAAGCTCAGAATGCAAATAGGGCTTTGTCTTCTGCTGTGTTGCCTGACAGTCCGGGCTCAGAAGGCAGTAGTTAAATCGAACCTGCTCTACGACCTCACTACCACGGTCAACGCAGGTGTCGAGTGGGGCGTGTCGCCCCATTGGACCATTGATGTATCCGCCAACTACAACGGGTGGACTTTCGCCGACAACAAGAAGTGGAAGCACTGGCTCCTGCAGCCCGAGGCACGCTATTGGCTGTGCGAGCGCTTCAACGGCCACTTCGTGGGCGCGCATCTGCTGGGAGGGACTTACAACCTGGGCAACCTCCACACGGACTTCAATCTCTTCGGAACCGACTTCGGGCAACTTAAGGATTACCGCTACGAAGGCTGGATGCTGGGCGCCGGGCTTGTCTACGGCTACCACTGGATTCTTTCCCGCCGCTGGAGCATCGAGGCAGCCATCGGCGTGGGATACGTCTATACCCGTGCCGACAAGTACGAGTGCCCCCACTGCGGCGACAAGCTGGAAGAAAACAAGCCCCACCACTACTTCGGTCCCACCAAGGCCGCCATCAACCTGATTTATGCATTCTAAACAGAGAGGGAGGACGACGACATGAAAACAATCCGAAACATTCTTCATTCCAACCCCGTGGCGAGACTCCTTCGCCCCGCCTGCCTCTTTGCCCTCTGCGTGGCCGCCGCCTGCCCCCTGGAAGCCCAGCAACGCTTGCAGAGCGGCGCCCGTGCCGACAATCCCCGCATCGACCGCCTGCGCGACAGCGTCCTGGTCAGCTTCACGCTGGACATCGACAGCCTGCCCGTGCGCAGCAGCCACGCCGTGGTGCTCATGCCCTACCTGACGGACGGCGCCCGCGAATGGCCCCTGCCCGCCGTCGAAGTCGTGGGACGCAAACATGCGCTCTATGCCAGCCGCAACGGCGGCAGCATCTATGCCGACGCCGACACCCGCATCGTCGCCAAGCAGAAAGGCGCTAACCCCACCGTGGACTACCGCGCCTCTGTGCCCTACGTCGACGGCATGGGCACGCTCAGCCTCCGCTTCCGCGAAGACCTCTGCGGCTGCGGCGACCGCGACCGCCTGGCCGACGCCGCCCCCTTGGCGCAGGCCGATGTCGATTTCCATCCCGCCCTGGCCTACCTGGCTCCCCGCGCCGAAGCCGTCAAGGCGCGCCACCTCAGCGGCGAAGCCTACCTCGACTTCCCCGTCAACCGCATCGAAATCCATCCCGGTTACCGCCGCAACCCGGCGGAACTGGGCAAGATACGCGCCACCATCGACACCGTGCGCCGCAACCCGGCGGACTACCGCATCACGCGCATCATCCTGCGCGGCTTTGCTTCGCCCGAAGGCACCTATGCCCTCAACACCCGCCTGTCGCGCGGGCGCACCGAAGCCGTCCGCCGCTACCTGGTCGACTGCTACAACTTCCCCGACACCCTCTTCGCACTCTCCCATGAGCCGGAGAACTGGGAAGGCCTGCGCCGCTACGTCCAGCAGAGCGGCCTGTGCGACAAAGCCGGCATCCTGGCCCTTATCGACCGTGACGACCTGCAACCCGACGCCAAGGAACAGGCGCTGAAGACGAGCCACCCGCAGTCCTACCGCCTCCTCCTGCAAGAGTGCTACCCCGGCCTGCGCCGCACCGACTACCGCGTGGACTACGTCATCCGGGGCTTCGACGTCGGCGAGGCGAAGGAACTGGTGCGCACCCGCCCGCAAGACCTCAGCCTGCAAGAACTCTTCCTCGTGGCCCAGACCTACGAGCCGGGCAGCGACGACTTCAAGCAAGTGTTCGACGTGGCCGTGCGCATGTATCCCGACGATCCCGTGGCCAACCTCAACGCCGCCAACGCCCTCTTGGAGCAACGACGCCCCGAACAAGCCTTGCCCTACCTCGACCGTGCGCAGGATTGCCCCGAAGCACAGAACGCCCGTGCCGTCGCGCTCATCCTGCTCCGCCGCTACGACGAAGCCCTGCCCCTGCTGCAAGCAGCCGCCGAAGCCGGCCTGCCCGCAGCCAAAACAAACAAACGCATACTTTTATTAAATAACCAATAATACGTTACACATTATGAAAGCTAATTTTTTATGGGCAAGTCTGTTGCTCTTTGCCGGACTTACGGCATGTACAGACGACACGATTGAATCCCCTGCTGGCAACGGCCCGGCGGGAGAGGGAACACCGGCGTATCTGACGTATCTGACGATTGCTTTTAACAGCAATGCTAACAGTACCCGTGCCGTTTCCGATGAGAATACGGGAGATTGGGATGGTGACGAAGAAGATAGCGGGCACCACAACACAGGAACAGACAATGAGAACGAGGTTAATACAGCTTTGATTGTTGTATCGCCGACTGGAACTGAATCTGTAGGATTTGCAAAGAACTATACCTATACAGCGGGGACTGACGGAATCCAAGATGATGGCGTAAGTGGCATACAAGTAGAAGTCGGTACCTACAATGTCTTAGTGGTAATTAATCCTGTTTCTTCCATCTTTAGTTTGGTGGCCGGTGTGGATGAAGATGCACTTAACGCGGGAATCACTGATGCTACTAATGTGAAGAACTTATATCAAAAGCTCCTTGCAGGCAACTATAATTATACTGCTCCTGAAGGAACACCCGATAATTACGTCAATGCCGCCAATAGTATTGGTAACACGAGTTTCATGATGGCTAACAAGTCTGAGGTAGAAGTCACTCTGACCGAAGCCAATGCAAGCCAGGCCAGTGCTGCACGGGTAACTGTTGATGCAGAACGTGTCTTATCTAAAATTACTTTCCGCCCCAACAGTAACTTGACAAATACGGATGGTAGTAAGGACAATATTTATAAAGTCGAAGTACCTATTGGCACGACGGTAGAGGCTGAGGTCGTGGAAGGCGTATTGTCTACTGCAACGTCTGAAATCGTGAAGATGAATAAAGCAAAAGATGCTTTTGTTCCAGCAGAGAATGCTCATGAGGTGTATGCGTATTACACGCTTGAAGAAGAAGTACGGACTTTCCAAGGTGTATATGGAATCATTGATAATGCCAAACAAAACGTTAGTGGGCGAGACTATCCTGTCTTTACACGCTTGACCCCTAAATCTCAGGAAGATTATACCGCTGAGACAAATACAGAGACTAAGAAAACTTGGTATGTAGCTAAAGAGACTGATGGAACAGCAGGTTTTTCACTCAAAGATGAGGAAGCTTCTCTTACATTTATACCGAAAGAAGGTAGTGACGATGCTGCTTTTACTAAAAAGACATGGTATGTGAAGTTGGAAGGTTATGCACTGACTAACTTGTCTAAGAAAGTAAACTATGTACGTCATATTGGTGCAGGAACTACTTCTACAATTGATGAGAACAATGCTTTTGGAACTTTGAATGGAGGCAACTATTTGCTTACTCCTTATTGGGCAGAAAAGAATGCGGTTACTTTCAATGAAGAAACCGGTGCATTTGAAGGTTCACCCGCAACTACAACTTGGTTCTACAATGACTTGGCTGCTGTATCCACAGAAAGTGAAGCTATCACGCCTGCTGCCCAAACTCCTTATTCTATTGATTGGACAAAGCTTAATTATTTTAAAGTATTGCCTACTACGGCAGACGGAGAACAAGATGTTACTGGCTCTGGTTCACAGCATGGCTCTCCTTTGGAAGGCATTGGAAATTTCATGGATTACTGTTTTGAAAATTCAACAGTAGATACTAAGCAGGTTCATGGCTTGAGCACAGGTATTGCTTTCTTGGGAAGAATATATCAGAATGAGGAATGTACTACCCCTATTGATGACTTGTACATGTATGCAGAGCACAACTTTGAGTCAATCAATGATATTGTAGAAGCCTATAACGGTAATGTCAGCATGGCTATTACGGACTTGGCTAAGAAGGAAACGGATGGAACTCCGATAAGTTACGAAGAACTGAAAGCAGCCAACATCACGAAATATCAAGGTAACGTTTGCTATTATTATACGACAAACATTAAGCATTACGACGACCAACAGGCTGACGTGAGCGGAATTATGGAGTTTGCAGTGATGCGTAACAACATATATTCTTTGTCCGTTACTAACATCAATAAGATTGGCGATCCATTCATTGATGCAACACCTGGTGTTGTCAACGAGTCGAAACAAACTTACTTAGACGTAATGGTTAAGATTGTTCCTTGGATTGTCCGCTACAACGACATCGAGTTCTAAGAACCGGCACCCTAAGCCACAAAGTGGCTGTTTCATGTTAACCCCGGCCGGAGCGAAGCGAAGCCCGGGGCATCGTGGCCCAATCTCTCTATGCGTTGCGTAGCACCGCCTCCCCGGCAGAGAGGTCTTTTCCCGGGTCTCCCCCGGCCTCGCTCCGCTCCGGCCGGGGTTAACATGAAACAGCCCCGTTGGGGCTTCTGAATACTACCGATTTACTGACGCAAATACTTTATTCATCATTCATCATTAAACAAATTGAAATGAGACCGCTTTGCTCCATACTCTGTTCAGCCCGCCCGCTCGCGTTGCTTGCGGTGCTCCTGCCCTGGCTTTCCTCCTGCGAACCCATCTGGGACAACGAGGACTGCGGCACCGAGTATCGGGTAAAGTTCAAGTACGACTACAACATGCTCTACACCGACGCCTTCGCCACGCAAGTGCACTCCGTCACCCTCTACGCCTTCGACAACGACGGCCGCCTGGCCTTCCAGCGGAGCGAACAAGGCGAAGCGCTCGCACAAGACGGCTACTCCATGGTCCTCGACGTTGACCCCGGGCAGTACCACCTCGTGGCCTGGGCAGGACTCTTCGAAGGCAAGGGCTTCTCCGTCCCCACCCTGACCGAAGGCCAGTCTACCATCGACGACCTCTACTGCCGCATCAACCGCGAAGAACAACTGCTGCGCAACCAGGAGGCCGAAGTGGTCGACTACCGCCTGCAAGCCCTCTGGCACGGCTACCTGCCCGCACAGGCCGTCACCCGCGCCCCCAGCCGCACGGAGTACCTCACCGTGCCCCTGACCCGCGACACCCATACGCTCCGCGTCATCCTCCAGCAGATGTCTGGAGAAGCCCTGGATGCCTCCCTCTTCGAAATCTCCGTGACCGACCGCAACGGCTGGATGAACTACGACAACACCCTTGACCCGGCGGACGGCATGCTGACATACCTGCCCTACTACCAGCAGGGCGGCTCGGCAGACATCGAAGGTTCTGCCACCCCCGGCGAAGAAGGCGTATTGAACATGTGCGTGGCCGAACTGACCACCGGACGCCTCATGGCCGGTTCAGACGCCCGCCTCACCGTGCGCCGCACCGACACCGGCGACATCGTCCTCTCCATCCCCCTCATCCAATACCTGGAGATGTGCCGCACCGTCGCCAACTACCAGATGCCCCTCCAGGAGTATCTCGACCGCGAAGACACCTTCGCCATGACCTTCTTCCTCGACGGGAACCACGCCTGGATTGACACCCAGGTCATCATCAACGACTGGATAGTACGCTTCAACGACATTAACCCCTGACCGAGATGACTGTACGCCGCTTGCTACATATCGCCCCCTGCCTGTTGCTCCTCCTGCTGCCCGCCTTTCTGTGTGCCTGCACGGAAGAGGAGGCCGTCGCCTGCCGCCCCGGCCCGCACGCTGACGGTGGACCTTGGCATCGCCCTGACCCGCGCCGCCCAAGGCGAAGATATCGGCGACGACAGCCAGCCCCACGACCTCCAGCTCTGGATTTTCGACCAATCTAGCAAGCTCTTGGACTACGCCGAGATAACCGACGCAAATGACCTCTTCTTCTCCGGCTCCGATATCCTGGGCGAAATGGTGAACACCATCCAGCGCATCATTGAAGTGGAGGGCACCGTCACCGCCCTCAACGTCCATGTTGTGCTGAACGGCTTGAACTCCGGCCTGAAATTAGGCGAAACTTCTACGCCCGAGCAGATAAGAACCGCCACGTTCTCTCTGCCCCCAGATCTTTCCACATGGGGCGGCGACAACCAGGTGCCCATCTATGGCACAGCAAATCTCCCCGTGGACGGTTACCAAAAGAACTACTCCCTGACCGTCGAGGCCAAACGCGCCGTGGGCAAGCTGGAACTGCTCTTCACGAAGGACAGCGAGTCTGGTTATTTGAAGATAAATAGCGTCAAGCTGGAGCAAATGCCCGATAAAACTTATTTGGATTTGGAAGAACCAGCAGAAGATATTTCTTATGTCGAGAATCAGCAAAATATCATGGAGCAGGGCGATGGTGTTGAAATAAAAACCGCATTGCCTGCTGATGTCTTGATAGGAAACTTTAGTGGCTATGAGACGACGAATTTCACTTCTCTTACTTTGGTTTCGGATTATTGGTTGGAAAATACAAAAGGAGGGACGTGGAGTGAGACAAGTAGTCAGAAAGACTATACTTATCCTTACGAGGATGTATCGGTAGGAATAACGGATGAGAACCAACGCTATAAGATGACTGTGCTTTTCCAGACACTTCCGGATGGGACTCAAAAAGAGCAAGTAGTTTATCTGCCTGCGATGGAACGTAATACATGGACGAAGATCTTCGCCCGAGTCAAGAGCAACGGCTACGAACTGCAACTGAACGTGTTGCCGTGGGAACTGGAAGAAATCAATGTGGATTTTACGGACAACCTGAGCTATACCAGTGCCGGGTGGGACGAAGAGACCATTCTTGGCTACCTGGACGAAGCGGAAACCCGCGTGCACCTCAACCCCTATAAGACAGCCGAATTGCGCTTCACCATACAGTCGCCTGCGACAGCCACCTGGCGCGCCCAGTTGGTGGGGGCTGACATCAACGCTTTCGAGTTCGTGGATGCCCATTCAGGCAATGCCTGCGATGCGGAAGGCAATCCCAAAGAGCAAGTGATTAAAATCAAGGTAGCCGAACCGGAGAGCGATGCAAGTTTTGAAGTGCAGTTGGCAGTCTTCGCCACCATTGGCGGCAAGGACTATGAATTGGACTTGACGAATCCGGGGAGTACTCCCATACAGCCA
>CASEKR010000036.1 GCA_949288585.1 uncultured Bacteroides sp.
GCGTCAAGTACCGCTGCGCTACCGGCCTCAAGGATTGCGCGGCAGCCTTCCACAAATCAAAGATGAACTTTCAGTTCCCCGGCCGGCATACAGGGACCGCCTTCCGGCCCATGCCTGCCGGGTTGGGTATTCCGCTCATTCCTCGGCCCGCTTCCTTGCCCTTCCCGTCCTGCGCGCAGTCTGTCCCGCATGTAAAATCCGATCCCCGGCAAGGATGCTTGAAGGCTCCGAAAAAAGGGAAAAGAAACAAAGTTCAACAAATTTAATTTCAAGAGTATGCACAGCATGATTTTCCAAGTAACCCAGACAAAAGTGGACAAAGACTGTTACCTGAATGAGGACACCCTCGAACAGGGAGACCACGCCTATTTCGATTATTGCATGGAGATTGACGAAGAGGAACGCAAGTTCCATATCGACAATTTGGTCAACAACTGTCTTCCCAAAGGCATGTTCGAACTTGTTGACGACGAGACAATGCGTTATTTGGGAGGCGCAGAAAAATGGGAAGAGGATTTCGTCGCGGAAATTCGACGAAGGGCAGAAGACATTACCCCTGACAAAGTAAAGGAATGGATAGGGCCGGTATATCAGCTCGGAAAGTTTCTGAAAGACCCGCTGGACACCGGCTACTGGTTCTACATGGACGATGAAGGATTGCAGTCCTTTGCCGAGCAGTCCTATGAGTTCCTGCGGGAAATTTCCCAACTGGCACCCGGTACGTTACTCTATATTGGAGGTGTCGTCGACTATCATATTTAACCTCAAAGACTTAAGGCAATGAAAGGCACGGAACATTTCAAACAGACTATCAAGGAATACTTGGACGGCAAGGCACGTACGGATGAATTATTTGCCGTGTCGTATGCCAAAGTGAACAAGAACTTGGACGACTGCATCACCTTCATTCTCAATCAAGTCAAGGCAAGCGGCTGCTGCGGCATGACCGATGACGAGGTTTGGTCGCTTGCCATACACTATTACGACGAGGACAATATCGAGGTGGGCAAGCCAATCAGTTGCGGGGTTGTGGTTAACCACAAAGTGGAGCTGACTGAAGAAGAGAAGGAACAGGCGCGAAAGGATGCGCTGAAAGCCTATCAGGAGGAAGAAATGCGCAAGTTACAGCAACATCGCAGCAAGCCGAAGCCTACCGCCAAAACTATGCAACAGACACAAACTCTTTCACTTTTTGATTTTTGAGATGAAAGCACGGACAAAATTCGAGCGTCAGGTAGAGGCTGCAAACGCGCGGCTGCTGCCTGTTACGGAAAAGCAGAAAGAATGGGCGTTCCGGCATACCGTCAGGCATTATGCTTTCCGAACATCAGGCGGACGGACGACTTGCCTTGATTGCGGGCATAGGTGGAGTGAGACGAAAGCGAAACGCTGCAGTTGCCCGAACTGCCGGGCGCAGTTGACACTTGTGAACACATACCGCCGTAAGGAGGAAGAAAACAGCTATTTCTCCGTTATTATGACGCAGGACGGAATGCAGGTACAGAGGGTCTTCAGAATGCGGGCCCGTTATTGTAAAGGCAAAAGTGCTCAAACAGATGTGTGGGAGATAGCGAGGTATTGGATGGACGAAAACGGAAAAACAGCCCTCACGGCATTGCAGCGGACGATGGGATATTACAAAGACTGTTTTTTGTACTGGTCAGAATTGGGACTGCGCCACGACAACGATGTGTACCGGTATATTGCGGATTGCTATCTATACCCATGTTATACGCTGATACCGAAACTACGGCGCAACGGGATGAAAGGTTCTTTCATCGGCATAGCCCCTCAAAAACTGATGAAAGCACTGTTGTCGGACAGCCGGGTGGAAACGATACTCAAATGCGGGCGCAAGCGAGACCTCAAGCACTTCTTCTGCCATCCGCTGGACTTGGATTTCTGCTGGCCGTCCTACAGGATTGCCTTGCGCACGGGGTATCATATTGAGGATGTGGAGATGTGGGTGGATTATCTGCGGCTGCTCGACAGGTGCGGCAAGGACTTGCGAAATGCCCATTATGTATGCCCCGCAGACCTGAAAGCCGAACACGACAGATACCTGAACAAAGCCAATATGCTCCGTGAGCAGGAAAAACGCACGGAGCAGATAAGACGGGCGCGGGAAAACGAAGCACGTTTCAAGGAACTGAAAGGCAAATTTTTCGGGCTGGAGTTCACGGACGGGACAATCGTCATCCGGGTGTTGGACAGTGTGGAGGCATATTATGAAGAGGGCAATGCACTGCACCATTGTGTAGGCCAAAGCGAATATTACCTCAAACCCGATTCGCTGGTTTTCTCCGCAAGGATAGAAGACAGGAGGGTCGAGACCGTGGAGTTGAGCCTTGAAACATTCAGGGTGTTGCAATCGAGGGGTCTATGCAACAAGGATTCGGAATACCATGACCGGATAATAGACCTTGTAAACAGGAATGTCGGCCTTGTCCGAAAGTGTATTATGACCGCTTGATGTCTGGAACTTGCAACGTGCATCCATCCGTCTCAACCGGCGCAGATACCTTACGCCACAAGCCTGTTTCGGACGTGAAATATGTGTACAGCCGCTGCATTGCTCGTATGGACAAATCGGATACACCGTGTACTATCCGTATTCCATTATGCCGAATGTTGAATACGATTGGGAACTGAGAGAGTTGGCCGTTGCCGAAATTTTGCTGGGTGTCCCCGTTTTATCTTCGCATAACGCTGCTACGTTCCACTTCCTCCGCCCGGTATTCCTCCATGCTCTCCAGTCTTTCACATGCCTCCTGCATGTTTCCGTCCAGCGTCGCATGGTGATTATAGGCAAAGCTGTGCTGCACGGCCAGTCCGCCGTTAGCAGCCGTACCCACGTCCAGCGTATCCTTCTCCCTGTTGTAGCTGACGTACAGCACATCGCCGTTCGGCATTTCAAGGGTCGGAACCCTGTGCTGTGCCAGCTCCGCAAACTGTTCCGCTACCATCTCCTTGGCCAGCGCCTTGACATCAGCACTGGCCCGGTCAATGCCATATTGGCGGATATGGTCGCGCACCTCCTCTTCCGTATATTTCAGAAGGATGTCGTAGGTTCCGCCTACACTCCCGTTGTAAACCACGGCAAAATCCCTGTCCTCCGTCAGCAGGTCGTCGCCCCGGTTCTGAAGCGGTGATGCGAAGGTATGCCCTTCATCCATGCCATTGCCGTCGTAGTATTCCTTGGCAAGGGCAAGCAATCCTTCATAATCTCCCTTGTCCTTCAACTCGTCGAACTGCCGGGTGTCATCGGCCATCTGCAGGTACGCAACCGAAGCATAGTACGTCTTTCCTTCCGGGACCACCGCCTGCGGTCCTTCCGTGGCTGACACCTGCAACTGTTCTTCCTCTTTTCTACCCAGCTCCAGAGCAACATGGTCTATCTTCTGGGTGATCATCGCAGTGGCCTTCTTCACATCCACAAGCGTCGATTTGATGAACTGAGGCGTCTCTTTCAGACTGTCGAGCCACGACTTCAGATAGGCACAGCTATCCTCCTTGATCTGCTTGGCCATGCCATAGCGCTGTGCCGTCAGGGCACTGCCCAATTCGGCAACCAGTTCCTCTCGGGCATATTCCTGTGAACCGAAGGCGGTCGGCTTGATACGGTCAAGGACTCCTTCCGCACCGGTTGAATGGGTCATTTCATGGAAGAGCGTTCCATAGAACGCTTCCCCCGATTTGAACTGTTCCTTTTCCGGCACGACAATCACATTTTTCGATAACGAATAATACGCATCGTCCTGGTGCCTGGGCATGATGGGACAGATCCATAGGTTGTCCCTTATCATCGTATCGACAGGTTCAAAGCTGAACTGTTCGCCCTCATGGGTGAAAGGGATTCCGTTTTCCTTCTCCAGTTTTTCCCAGAGCTCCGGTCGGGCCTCCTTCAGATTCGTCTGGGCGACGTTGAACACACGGAACACCTGCATCTTCGGATAGACGTTGTACTCCTCCTTCTCGTCATTGGATAACTTCTTGTAGTCGTCGTACTTGATCTTCTCCTTGGTCTCCTTGTGTATGCAGGTAAACGTCGTCAGCATGACCGGGAACGACTTTTCTCCTCGCAACACCGACACGCGCGGCAATTCCTTGCCATCCTTGCCGGGCTGATTGAGCCTCTGCACACAGTCGAACGTGCAGAACCTGGGTATCGCATAGCCGTTTTTCTCGCAGTGCATGAGAAGCATGAGCGCATTCATGCCGTTATACTCGCGCCCTGCAAGATTACGCGGCCATCGCAGCGCACCCTCGGTGAACCACGGCTTGTGCCAGTCTTCACGAATGCTCTCGATTTTCTCGATCATCATCTCGGCGAAAAGGTCAAGAGCCTTGTCTTCGCTGTTCGGCTGATCCGCATCTCGCTTTCTATAACTTGCCATAGCCGTCAGTTGTTGCAGTTAGCGGGATTCGGAGTATAGGGGGCCAGCACTTCCGGGCGACAGGTGATTTCTGCCTTGCCGTTATAGAACGACAAATCCATTTCGCCCCTGGCTTCAATCCGGCAGCCCGGCTGCAGCCATTCCTCACGCGGCTTCCCGAAGCAAAAGAACTTCACCCACAGATATTCGAAGCCGTCGTTTACCTTTTCGGTACTGAACGCGGAGAAAACCGTGAACGGCTTTCCGCTCCTGTCCGCGCGGTCCTCGATTGTCTTTCCGACCTTACCTCGGAATGCCAACTGCCCGTTCAGGCTGTGCGCCTCTTCCGCCCCAACCGGGACAATGCTGTCTGCCGAGAGGTTGAAATAGATCCTTTCGCCCCGGTGCTTCGGAATGAGGACGCCCGTTACTTTGACACGCATACCGGTACGCAGACCAGCGACCTCTTCCGGTGTGCCATCCTTGCTGACGCTGAGCTCCAAGGTTCCGCCCTGTCCGTTCTTCCCCTGTACGTTAGCCTGGACAGTCAGGTTGACAAACGGCTTGCCTTCCTTGCTGTTTCTGATTACGGCATCACGGCTGATGATGCCGCATACGGTTACATTACATTTGATCATATTGCTGTTGTCTTTGAATGATACATACCATCAGACAATCGGGTCCATGAATTGATGTTGAACGGATGGAATGCTCCCTCCTAATCGGGCGCCCGCACCCGGATGTAGATGAACCACGCTGCAATCACCAACTGTATACCGACGATGACCAGCGTTGCCACCAGGCCAAACAACTGATAGCATAGCAGAGTATGCAAGACACAGAAGGACAGTCCAAGCAGACATCCGCAAAGCCATATCATCACGCTCTTTTTCATGGCACCAGCAGTTACCGTCTCAGATTCTCCGTCTGACCCTGTTGCTCGGACATTCCCTGCTCGAAATTCCGGGAAGCCATCTCGGAGAGGAGCACGGTGTTCAGTATCCCGGTAACACGCAGCCGCTTGGCCTCCTCAGAGATGGTGTCGTCGTTCAATGCAACCGAGATGCGGCTTAATTCCGCAGCAGTCAGCTCACGGGACACTTGAATGCTCCCATTGTCTGCATGAAGTACGGCCTTGCCGTCTTCCCCGACCATGAGTTCGCAGGACTTCATGCCGGATACAAGCGTCTTCAGGTCGATGCGCCGGCTATCCATGGCCGCAGATATGGCGGCATTCTGCTCTTCTTCCGCCTTGGCGTCTATCTGTGTGGCCAGAAGCATCAGGGAGGTGAAGGCCGTCATGGCCATCTCCACGATCGGATCATTGCAGCCCGACATGCCCACGCCGCTGTCTTCCGAAGACAGCAGCTTCTTCATCCAGGCATCGGGTGTCAAGGACTTCTCCGTCTTGACATCCTCACTGCCCTTATACCTGGCAAGCAGGTCGCTGCCGTTGTACAGAGCCTGCTGTTTGATGTTGCCCTTCTGGGCTATTTCGGCCAGATAAGCCGCGGGATCCACCTCGCGTTTCGTCCCGTCCTGGTATATGTTCGTTACGCCGAAATGCAGATGCTCACCGGTAGTGCGTGTGCCCGTGTTGCCCGACGTGCCGAGTCGCTGCCCGGCATTGACGCTGTCGCCGGCCTTCACGGCGATGTCACTCAGGTGCGCGTAGGTGCACTGCACCTTGCTTCCGTCCGGACGGGTGTATTCCACCGTTACCGTCTTTCCGCCGGCCGTGCTTACACTGTTGTTCACCGAGACAACCTTTCCGCCGTTCTCGGTGGCCAGTACCGCATCTCCCTTGCAGCGTATGTCCAGCCCCTTGTGCATCTGCTGCTTGTCCTTGTCCATGGGATCCTGACGCATACCGAACGCTGACGTGACAAACAGGAACTCTTCCCGCTCAACGGGAAACGAATAGGCTTCCGCATTTTCCTGCTTTTCCCCGCTGTGCAGCGGATTGCCCTCCACGCCAAACTGTCGTCCCTGAGCAGCCATCTCCTGCATGACCTGCCGGTCGTACCGGTCAAGCCCGTTCTGTTCGATAATCTTCTGCAGCGTACCGGCATAGTTGCCTCCCGTTGCATAACCTGCCTGCGCGATGCCCTCGGTCCAGCCCTTGTAGTCGTCCGGCCGAAGTTCGAAGCACTCGGCATAGCGGTCGTTCTCTTTCAGGAAGCGCGAGTGATGCTCGTAGGAGTCACCCACGCTGTCGTAGCTGCAGAACTTCTCGTCCGGTTTGTCGTCCGTGTAAACACCATAACGGCCGCCTTCGGCAAGCCACTCGGGAGTTGCCTTGATGCCGAAATGATTGTTCTCGTTCTGCGCCAGACGGCTCTGTCCGTTGCTGCTCTCCAGAATGCCCTGGGCAAGCGTCACCGATGCGGGAATGCCGTAACAGCGCATCTGCTCCATGGCATACGCAGCATATTTCTCCGCATATTCCTGATTTCTGCTCATTTTTCTCTCTCTTTATCTGTGAATCCCTTTCTGTGTCTCCTGTTCAGCTTCGTTCTGCCGGGCCGCCGGACGACCCATACTTTCCGGAAGCATACTGATGGCCACACGTTCCCCGGCCTTTACGAGTTTGGGCAGGCAGGCATCCAACAGTTCCGCCGGGAACTCGACAGAAGCCGCAATACCCTTGTCCGGGCTTTCGTCATGCTTTACAAGCTGAAGCCTCAGTATTTCCGCCCCTCTCACCGCATCATCGTTGAAGAGCCGGTAGGCGTTCCCAACACGGACAAGCTGCATGGCATCGGGATGTTTCCCCTTGAGTTCGTCCCAGAACTTCCGCTGTGCCTCCATTTCCGGCCGGGTATCGCCTTTGCCGCTTGTCTGTGCCGTTGCCTGTTGATTCGCGTCCTCCTTCTCCTGTTTCTCTGCGGAGGTCTCCTCCTGCGACTGTCCCCTGCGCAACACGTCGGCAAACAGTGTAGCCGCCAGATGGCGCTTGTATTCGGTTTTGTCTTCCGCCAGCCACATACGTTGCCATTGCTGCGGAGTCACGCTCCGGGGCTGGAGTTTCTCTCCGTCGATGGTCGCAGCACATTGAGGCCCGTCTTCTTTGCTTTTGAAGACGCAGACCCGCTGAATGCGGTTCAGGTCGATGCCCTGCATGTGGCTGCTGAACAAATCCACTTTCAAGTCGGGCTTCACCTCCGCAAGGGTATGATACTTGTGCGCCAACTCCATACGCACCTTGTCAAGGTTATCCATGGACTGCTTGAGCGTCGAGAAGAAGCGGTTCACGTCCTCCTTGTCCGGATACACGCTGTATCCCGGTGTGTTCTCAGGTTTGAGATAGAGGGCCCACCGGTTCTTGTCGTCCTGAATCATCTGAACCCGGTCGAACCCTACCTCCGCCGAGCGCTTGACGGCTGACGACACATCCAAGGTGGAGATCACCTCCATGGCCCAGTTATTCATGCGTGCCAGGGACACCTGCTTTCCGGCGAAATAGCTGTCATCCGGCCTGTAACCCAGCACGCCGCCGGAATTGAAGAACCGCACGGTTTCAATGCCTTCTTTGCGCAGGGCACGTCCGATGCGGGCTTTGTTCATGCCCGGAATTTCGTTATCCACGTCCGGCGATGCCCCGGCAGGCAGGATTACATCCGCCGATTTCGAAGAGGGGTCAATGACAATGACGAGCGTTTTCCCCTCCTTACTGGGGTGTTGGCGGATTTCATCGGCCACGAAGAAATGTCCGGGCAGTTGTCCTCTCATTTCCGTGGTCTGCCGTCGGTTGCGTAATGTGGCATATTCGACCTTTTCACCCCGTTCAGCCTTGCGAATAACCTCAAGAGCATTGTTTACGTCACTTTCCAAAGCGTCCATCAGGTTGGGATCCTCCTTGAGCTCACGGGTCCAGAAGTCCACCAGCCCGAGACTCTCCTCTGAGAGCCTGGCCGGTAGTCCCATCTCCAGCATCTTGATGCCCGAGGCAACCTCGACCACCAGCCGCTCCCGTTTGACCGCATCCTCCGAAGGGGCCATGCCGTTCTTCATCACCATGCCCTCACGGGCAAGACGCTGCTGATGCCCCGTAGCACTCACGATCTGCCGCAGGGCTTCCTGCACATAGTCGTTATAGTGCTCGAAGTCCCTCTGGCGCGGCATATAGACGGCATCACGGTCCGTCTCATAGTGCGGCATCCCACTGCCGTCCGAACGCACGGGGACAAGATTGTCCCGCATTTTCTGCAGGAAGCTGTTGAAGCGAACATGCAACTGACGCTCGTCAGCCTCCGAGAAACCACGCTCCACAGCACTTCCGTCCCGCGACAGCACCTCGTCGTAAGTCTCTTTATCCACAAAGGGAAACGTCGTCTGGTCGATATTGAACAGGGTGCGGATCTCCCGGTTATGCAGGCCCTTGTATTGCTTCTGCTGCTCGGCGTCCAGTTCCAGATAAGCCTCCCGGCTGATGATCTCCTCCGGGTTGTTTCGATTGACATATCTGTTCCAGTTGTAGAACAGGAAGGGAACACCCTGTTCGTGCTCACGTACCGATGTGCCGCGAGCCTTGGCATCGCTGTACAAGGTAAAGAGGTTTGTCTTGCATCCGTTGCTGTCCGAATGAAGTGTCATAAACAGGGCGTTGTACGGACTGACCGAAACACCGCGCGGGTAAAATTTCGGATATCCCTTGCCCGCAGCGTTGAGCCAGTAGCCCCCGGCATTCGCAGCCTCATTCAATGCCGTGGCAAGCAGGTCTATCTGTCGCTGCTCTGCATTTTTCTCTATGGGCGACTTTTCTTTCATATTCTTATTTTTTCCTTACATGATTACTGGATACCTCGAGGACGTACAATGGTCTCCTGCTGTTCGTTCTCGTAGTTCTGCGAAGCGATCTGGCGAAGCCGGTCGCTCTGTGCCAGCACGGCGTTGGCCAATGTATTCAGCGGCAGGGCACCGGTACGGTAGGCATCCGCCACCGTGCCGCTGAGCTGGACGGTGCAAGGCACACGGTCTATCGTGGCGATCAGGGTATTGCCCTGCAGTACGGGGTTTATAATGCGGGGATTGAGCGGCTCATCGGGATAGTGCCGGTACTGCACATTGCTCTCTCCGGATGTCCGGCCAGGCTCCCGGCCCAACGCCTCGTGCCCCGCCTTGTTCAGTAGGTTGGCTCCACCCAGCCCAATGAGCAGCATTTTCAGTATCGGGTTCTTGACAAATATGCCGGCAACAATACTCGCTATCGGCAGCAGATTGTCCTTGAGGTGCAGCGACTGCGTCTTTCCCGTGAAGACACCCAGCAGGATGTCGGGGAGCATGGCCAACACATAACCGAGATTGCCTGTCACATCGCTTATGCCGTCCAGCCCCAGGGAACTGACCAGCCCCTCCCAGCCGGACTCGTTGGTCTGTGCGGCCTGCGGGACCTGTTCCTGCGGCGCCTCGTGTATGTATTCTTCGGCAGCATCGACAGCGGAAGACTGTTCTTCCTTCTTCACTTCCTCCCTCTGCTCGGGTGCCCGCTCCGTGGTCTCGCTTGCCAGGGTCTTCTGCCTCTCCAAATCCCGCAGGTAGGCTTCCTCCTGTCCGGGTGCGATCACCAGCGGCACATCCCTGTACCGTTCCGCCTGCTCCCGCGCTTCCTCGCTGTACCCGCTCCACCATGGCAGGTATTCCCGGCCCGCATTCATCCACTCCATAAAGTCAAACGTCGCCACCGGTATCTTGTTCCGCAACTCTCCGTTGACCGATGCTACGGCTTCATTCTCTTTGTCGGGTATCCCGGCAGCCTCTTCCCGGAACCTCTCGAAGACATTGTCCTCGCTACCGAATACCCCCTTGCTGATGCACTCTTCCACGGAAAGCCCCTGAGTATCTTCCGAACCGAGACGTGAAGCAACCTCCGAAATGGCGATGTCCATCCCGACAAACCGTGCGAATGCCGTCCATGAACCGACACCTCCCAGCATGACGGTATCGGCCGACGCACTCAACACTTTGGCGGCTCCTTTCTCCAACTTATTCGGCCGGTATGCGGCCTCACCACGTCTTTCAATCTCCTCGGCCAGCGGCGAACGGCTCAGCGTCTGCGACAGGCCCAGCAGGCTGGATTCTGCCGCCTTGCGGACAACATACTCGACCGACGAGCGGGGCATCCGGTCCTTCACCAGCTTGTCAATCATCAACTGCTCCACGCGGTAATCCACATAGGCATAAGCCATGTCGCAACCCAGTTGTTCGGAGAGTTCGTCATAGCGAGCACGTCCTATTTCCTCTACAACGGCATCACGCCACGTCCCGGCCATATAGGCAAGGTCATGCTGCATCTCCTCCGAGGAGAGGATGCGCTCCTTGCACATTTCAATGTAGTCCTCCGTGGTCTTCGAGTTCCATTCTCCCGTTGCCTTGAGTGTCTGGTAAGGGTCGCCGAGAGGCTGGCCGGATGCGGCCATCATACTGAGAATACCGCCCAAGGAGGTGGAATACTCTTTCATCTCCTCGCCCTGCTTCTCGGTCAGGTAGGACTGCGTCTGCGCCATGACGGGAGCAAGATGGGCGCGGAAATAGCTGCCCATGAGTGCCTCTGTCTCCGCAAACCTTCGGCTATGCTTTATTTCGTCCATAAGAAACCATATTTTCTAAACCATGTTTATCTGTTTCAGAAGCTGTTCTTTCGTCTGCTCGATGGCATTGTGATAGACCTCCATCTGCCGGGGAAAGAACTCCTCAAGCCACGCATCCTTCTCGATGTTGTCCTGAATGAAACGGACCGCCTGCTCCCGTTCTATTTCTACCGAGGCTTCTCCTTCCTCCCGGTTGTTGAACCAGGCTTTCGTCCACCAGCGTATTCCGGCTCGGTCGGGATACACGGAGACGATTCTCGGTATGTCAAAACTCTGGATATCGACCTCCAGCTCCGCCAGCGGGTCGATGAGTCCACTGTCCGCTACGGCTTCGTCATGAAGTTTTTTTTTATGTCACCGCCCGTTGCGGAGAGAGATACGCCATGCCGCAGGGCGAGGTAGTTCAGGAAATCCGCAATGAGCAGATTTTGCACCTTGCTGACCAGGGGCATGGCCCGGCGCCCCAGACCGAGCGGATTGGACAGACTTGGCATCCGCTCGTGGAAATACTCCTTCATCGCACCCGTCGTGAAGATATTGCGCAGAGACTGCTCCGTATGCGACGGTACCGTGTAGATCCCGCGTTGCAGATCCTCCATGTAGTACGGCAGGAACCGGAGCATCAGCTCCTCAATTTCCCGCCTGTCCTTCTCGTAGTCCGTCGGAGGGAACGCCTCCGCATCGTAATAACCGCCGGTGCCGCCTCCGGCTTCCTGCAATGCCTTGATGTTCCCGTACAGCATTGTCAGAAACTCCAGCGGATTCAGCTCCTCACCGTTGAAGCGGCTTTCCAGATGCAGCAGGTCACCGCTCATGGCTACCGTCTGACCGGCTCGGACACGTTGGCCGAACTGTGCAAACACGTTCGACAGGTGCCCGTAGGTCACTTCGTAACTCCCATATCGGATCGTCTGGCAGATACCGTGTGCCGGATCATTGGATACACCCGACACAATGCCGCTCGCCACGGCTGAAAGCATGTAGTGCCGCACGTTGAAGTCTATCCCGTGATGAAAGAATTTTTCTCCTGTCGTCGGATGTGCCTGGTCGCCATATCCCAGCGACATCTTCACGTCCTTCCCCTGCGGCTCCTCAAACGGCATACAGTAACCACTGTCCGAATGCAGAATCATTTCTTCTGTATATTTCATCTCTTGCATCTTGTAAAGTTGTTGTTCCTACCTTCTCATGCCGCCCGAACGGACTTGTTCTTCCTTGGCCACGGGAGCTGCCTGCGACCTTGAAACAGGTTCCTGGGCCTCCGTGCGGACAATGCCGGCATTGCTCCCGATCAGCATCATGCCCAGCAGGGCGCCGGCAATCTTGCCGAGCCACCCGAAACGTCCGAACACGAGAAACGCGGCCGCTATCAGCCCGGCGATGCTCAGGCCGGACACGTTGCCCTGACCCAGATTGCGGAAAAAATTGCCGAACATATTGAGAAACCCTCCATTGGAGGTTCCCTGCATGAAGCTGGACACACCGGCAATCTGGGAGCCGACACCGCTCACCACGCTGTCCATGGCTTCTCCGGCCTTGCTCCCCAGCTCCTTGATCTCCTCGGTGGTGCCGGCAATCGCATCTGTCGCCGATTCTCCTATCACGGCATCGCTCACAATCCTGGCTACACTCTTGTCCGTGGTCAGCTTCTCCCAGCCTACATATCCGACGGCTGCGCCCGCCGTGGCGGCCTTGACCGCCTGCCCGGCATTTTTCAGCGTTTGCGTGGGGTGCAAGACAGCCTCTCCGGCACTCTTGCCCGTCGCACCGACGGCCTTGCCCACACCTTTCATGGCTTTGCCGCCGTATTTCAATAATGAACTCCAAAATCCCATATCTACGATTTTTAAGGTCTTACATTCCTGCCGGCCTGCCGCCAGCGTCTCTGCGCCGCTTTTACGATATCACCCTTGTCTTCTATCGGACGCGCACCTTCGCTGATCTCATACCAGATATCAGCCATGGAGGTGTATTTTACCGCCTTGGTCAGCCGCTGCAGCGTCTGGTTCATCGCACGGATCTTCGGCCGTATGCCGAACACCACCTCCATGCGCTCCTTTTCCGTCATCTTGTTGTCCGAAAGACACGCCGTGCGGATGTCGTTCACGATTTCCACGCTGCCGAGTAGCAGCTCCCGGTAAATCTGGTTGCGGCGCGCAGACAGGGCTACGGCAAGGGCATTGGCGCTATGCCGGCTCAGTTGCTCCGTAAAATCACCCATGTTGTCCGTCAGACGCGCTATTTCATGATAGAAACCGTAAATCTGCGCCGCATAGCAGACTATCGAGCGGAAGGAATCCAGGTAGTTGTTGAACTCCCGCTGCAGGTCGGTCGTGGCCTTCACCTCCTCCTTCGTCCAGATGTGCCCCGTGGTCTGCATCAGCATCACCTTCTCCTGGTTCTTAAGCTCCTTTTCCGCCTTGTCCGTGTACAGAAGGATCATACCGGCAAGTACAGGGTCGTTCTGTGCCGCAACCTTCCCCAGACAGGCACACAACAGCAGAAGGGTTATCCATATCGTCCTTTTCATCGTCCCGCTCCGTTTATCGGCTGAAAGCGGCTGCCCGGCGCCAGCGGGACATGGCCATACGCGCCACCTCCCCGTTGCTGCGGTCGAGCATTCCAGCCGTCACATTGTTCCATACATCATTGAGCGTATAATACCGTATGCTCAGATAGAGCAGATGCAGTTTCCGGCTGAAGGCCGACAATTTGTCGTTCAGCGCCCACAGCGTCTTGCTGCGCTCTGCTCCGGTGAGCATGTTCGCCGTTCCGCCCTTGGCTACGGCATCGTTCAGCAGCGTGAAGACGGAAACCAGTTCCGTGGCCGTCTCGATGTAGAGGTTGTTCATGTTCATGCTCGCAACGATTCCCTCCGGATTGTCGCCAATGGCCTTGCCCAGCTTTCCCAGCGTCAGAAAAATCCGTACTCCGTCGTTGTACAGGTGGGTACAGGCTTTCAGAGACGAGGCGTAACCGCTTGCCGTTTTCAGGTAACTGTTGTACTGCTTCTCCCACTGGTGTATGCGGTTGAACTCCGCCGCTATGGTGTTCTGCAGCAGGGCTGTCTGCGTCTGCCCCTTTATCTGCTTTTCGATCTGCCCGTTTATCACCTCGTTGCCTTCGGCCAGTGCCACCCATTCAAGAGGGTTGGATGCCGCAACCTGGGCATGTGCCAGTTGCGGAAACAGACTGATCAAACTGACAACCAGACTCAGGCTAATGATTCGTAATCTCATATATTCCCTTTTTTCGTTTGTTGTATTCCACCCGCTCACGGATCTGCGGCACAATATCGTTCCTGCGGCTGAGCCCGATCAGATCGAGGCGGGGCGTGTTCCGGTCCATGGACAGAATACGCACCGTCTTCAGGCCGCAGAGCTGTTGCAGAAGACTCTGATGCTCCTGAAAGTCCACGATGCGGTACAACTCCATGTAATCCACCTTGCGGAGCAGCACGCCACGTTCGCTTACAAGCAGCTCGGCGCCGATGCGGTAGCGGATCCGCCGCAGGTAGATGAAGCGGTACAGCAACACGAGAAGCAGGAACAGGGAAAAAGCCGTGGCAAGACCGGTCAAAGGCAGTTTCTCCATGCCTCCATATATCAGTCCTGAAAGACACAACGCCATCAGCGGCAACTCGTCGATGACGAACTGCCCGGCGTGCGGACGCAGGGAGATACTCCGGAATTGCGGGATTGACTGCGGGGACATCATCGGCGAAAACGTGCTTGCTGTTCCTGTTCGGGTTCTGTCTCTCCGAGCGGTTTGACTGAAACCGACTCCTCCTGTTGGCGCCCGGCCAGCAGTTGCTCGTTCCAGTCCTTGCAGGGATAGTCCGGACGCTCCCGCACATAGGGAGTATCGTTCTTCTCCTCCAGTCCGAGAAAGGCTCGTAGCTGCGTGCGGAACTTGCTGTAAAGCTCGTTCATCGTTTTGACCTGGTCCTGAATGTCCTCCGGTGCGCTCAATCCGCTCGACTGCATCGACATGGCCTCTTCCCATGCACTTTCGTATTTGCAGTAGCTGGAGAACACTTCCCTGGGAAGCTCTTCGACCTCACCGTTGGCCACATCCCAGCCGTCACGAAGCGTATCGAGATAGGCCTTCCGTTCGGGTGTCTCCTCGATGGAGGCCCGAACGGCTTTGTGTATCTCTTCCTCCAGGCGGGAGGCGAACTCGTCCCCGGCCAGATCAGTGTCGAAGCAGATATGCTGCCTGGCTGACGGGTTTGCGGATAGCGTTCCCCGCATCTGCTCGGTAGTGGGATTCCCTCCTGTTGAAACAAAGACCGCTTTCCGCAACTCCCTGTTCTCCTTCTGATGAAGCTGATAATAGGCCATGGCATCATAGGCGCTTTCAAACCAGTATACGTGCCGGGCTTCCGACAAAGGCGTCTGTGCCGGACTGGCGATCCACAATCCTTCGTGCGAGTTGCTCCCTTCGGCCTTGCCCTTGTAGCTGCTGCCGTCCGAATAAGGGCGTCCTCGCTCTTCAAAACCCACCACTTTCCCGTCGCCATTGGGCAGAGTCAGCGGGAAGGACAGGTTGGTATAGCAGGACCCGTCCTCCCGACGCTTGGACGCCAGGTAGAAACTGCGATGGAAAGCATACTGCGTGTAGAGATCTATGCCACGGCTCTTGAAGTGGGAATAAAATCGCTTCTGGCTTTCCCTTTCTTGCGGGTCAAACCTGTGCAGTTCATAATCCCCGATCTCGAAGGGCTTGAGCTCCCGTTTGGGCTGGACGACCCTCGCCGCCCGCTCCTCGACGGGATGATGCAGCAGACGGCAGCAGACGAGATTCACGAGCCGGTCGGGAGAAAGTCCCGCGCGGTACTCGGCAAAAAGTTGCGGGTGCTCCTTGATGAACGAAATGACGTTGTAGAGTTTCTGCCGGGGCGGCTGGAAGCAACACTGTCCGTTGGCTGTCACGATGAACTTGTCGCCACGGATCCGCCGTCCCTCACTGTCTGTGCGGACATACGAAGGATAGCGCAGGCCGTCCCGCCGGTTCAGGTGGTAGCCTGCATCTATGAGCACGTCCTGAATGTTCAGGCTGCGAAGATAGTCGTCGTAAGTAAGGTCTCCGTATCTCATCTTTTACCTCCCCATTCTCATATCGGATATTTCACGGTTCATCTCCGCCTCGAAGTTGCGAATCGCAACATCACGCGGCGTATCGACGCCGGGCTTGAAATACGGGCGCGACGGGCCGCCGAAACGCTCGCCGTAAAACTCCGGCTCATGATGGCACCGCAGGTTATGGACAACCTCCGAGGCGACGACCGTACCGGCGGTGAGGGCGGCAAAGATCTTGACGCCCAAACCACGCTGCGACTCCGGCCGCGCCTTCATGTCCACCTCGCTGAAAATCTTCGAGAAGAGCTTCATGCGATGATAGTCATCGACCGCCAGGAACTTGTCATAGTCCTTTTGGCTGATCTCGTGGCTGATGACACGGCCGTCGATGACGGCACTCATCCGGTATTTCCCCTCCACCGTGGACGGCAGAACGGCGATCTCGCCGACTTCAACCTCCCTTCCGTGAGCCTCCTCCCGATACCAGCCTTTCCGTTCATCGAGTGCTACAAGATCTCGTCCGTCCACGAGTGCCCCCACTTGATGCTGCACGCCTTCACGCTGGAGCTGCTGCTCAAGCGGAGTGAGAATCTCACGTTCCTGCTGCTGGCGCTGCTCCAACTCCTGCTGCACCTCGGGATGAAGGGCGAGGGCTATGCGCTGCCCGCTGTCGAGGTCCGCCGCCGTCAGCTTGTCGGCAAAATCCGCCTCGATGATATGGTTCAACACTCCCAGCCGCTGTTCGACAGGATGTTCCTCAATGGAGTTCGAGGTCAGTGCCGCCAGCTCCTCGTCCGTCAGGTCATAGACCATGTCGGCCGAGACTTTCTCGGACTGCACGGTAAGAGTACGTGCTTCGGCATCGACGATCAGACCGTGCGAGGCAAGGCACTCCTGCCATTTCTCGTTGGAAAAATACACAGGGGAGCTGATCAGTTCCTTGTACGGACGTGCCGGTTCCTGACTGCGCGGGCGGCTGACAAGAGGAGTGATGACCGTCTCCAGGTCCTGAAGCACATCGACCTGCGGCGTTGCCTGCCGCTGGCCGCCTTTGTAGTAGAAGCCATAGCCTCCCGACTGCAATTCTCCGGGCTTCATGCGTCCGTCCCAACGCTCAGGGACAATCGGCGTCCCCGGGTAGAAGAGCTGCCCGCCAACCCTGCGCAGGTGAAAGCCCCACTGGTTGCGGGGCGTCCATCCCAGAAACGGGGGCGGCATACCCAGCCGCCCTACACGGCCGTATTCGCCGATGCCAATGCGGTATCCGTGAAGTCCCATGGCAACACGCCCGTTGGCGTTACGGGCGTGCACAAAATTCTTGGGGAGATAAAAATCCTTGCCTACAATACTTGTAAAGACATTGTAGGCTTTCTTGTTGGCTGTATTGGTCCCCCAGTCCGTCAGAGCCAGCATCTGACGCTCGGTGATGGCGTAGCTCAGCAAGGGAGAATCGTGGCCCTGCACGACAAGCCGATAGCCAGAACCGTCGACCACCACATGTGCCTGCATCCCGTTCCGCATCAGTATCTTCTGCATTTCGGGCTGCAAGTCCATCTGCCGGGGATTGGTATTCGTTCGTATCGCCATAGTCTGTAGTCAATAAGATTGTGGGTTATGCCTCTCCGGCTTCCAAGGCCGCTTCCAGTTGTGAATCCTTATAGCGGACAAACTCGGCGGCCGAAGTGTTGCCGATCATCAGGCCATGCTCCTTGCAGTAGCCCAGATATTCCTCCTGCCACTCGGCGGAAAAGTGGTTGACGTAATCCAGCCACCCGTATTCGCCGCGCTCCATCTTCTCGATGAGTACCTCTTCCGGATAATATGCCTGTTCTGCCATATTCGATGAATATTAAGTGATTACTTGTGAAGAGCCGCAGCACGGTTGCGCTCGCCGCTCTTCTTCTGCTCGTTCCACAGCTCCTCGCTGTACTCCTCTTCGGGAACATAGTCGAGGGTACCGTCGTCGCCCATGACCCAGCAGCCATAACAACCGAACGTGTATTTGTCCCATTCCCGCTTGGTCTGCTCTCTCCACTTCTGCTCGTCGCCGGAACAGAATCGGAGGCCGCTTCTGTTTCTGAGGTCGATGCCCACCGTCACGGGATCGTCGTCCACGACAAGCGTCAGAGGGTCTCCGTGCTGCAGCCTGTTGAGTTCGGCCGAACCGAGATGAAACTCCTCGGCCACTACCTGCAGGTTGCGGCCGAGGATGGGAGTCGGCACCGTCAGCACCTGATTCGTTTCAGGATCAACCTGCACGAAAGCCTTGCTGTGACGGCCGTCGCCCGTCTCCGCATCGGCCAGAATGGCTTTGCCGGCAAGGAGCTGTTTCTGCTGTTCCTTGTCGTACCGCTCCAGTTGCGAGGATTTGAGGACAGGATAAAACACCACGTCCGGCTGCCCGTCGTCCCTGCGGATGACGGCGAAGCGGGTGCGGCTCTCGAATGTCTCTCCGTTCTCGTCAGTAACCCGTACAGGGAGCACGGGAGAATGCCGCCCATCGCACAGCTCATCCAGAACCCGCATCGGCAGATCCTCGATCATCTCCTGCGTGAGCCCGAAACGGGCTAAGGTCGCATAGGGCAATTCGGTAAGTTCAAATCGTACTTGTTTCATACTAAAAAAATTTTGCGAATTATACTGCGCAAATATAGAACGATTTTAATCCATCAAATAAAAACTAACAATATTAGTGCGTTACAAGATGTAATTTTTACGATTAAAGTATGATTATACGCAAAATATCATACTTAAAATAATTATTTAATCATACTTTGAGCAGAAAAAAGGACCACAGAAACTCATCTTGAAGAGAGCTTGCTATATTTGCCGCATGAGAAAAAAATTACTGGTTTGGATGACGGCGGTTTCATGCTCCGTACTGCCCGTCAACGCACAATTCAATACGGTCGTCGCAGCAGCCTGCAGATACAGGCTGACGGCTCCTGTGTCGGATTCGGAGATAACGGGAACGGAAACAAAGGAGGCCGCCTCAATCACGGAAGGGACATCCGAAAACGGCAGGACAGCCGACACGGCCGAAGCGGAGAAAAAGATGTGGACGACACGCTACCTCAGCGTTTGCTATCCGCTAAAGCAGATAAAGATCACGTCGCCATACGGCTACCGTACAGACCCCTTTACGGGGAAAAGGAGATTCCACAACGGCATCGACCTGCGGGCCCGGGGCGAACAGGCTTTGGCCATGATGGAGGGTATGGTGATAAAGGTCGGTCAGGACAGGACGTCCGGGAAATATGTAGTTCTGCAGCACGGCAACTACACGGTCAGCTACTGCCACCTCTCGAAAATCCTCGTCGAGAGAAATACGTTGGTGCGCCCGCGCGACGCGGTGGGCATCACCGGCTCCACCGGCCGCAGCACAGGCGAGCACCTGCACATCACCTGCAAGTTTAATGGCAAGAGTGTAAACCCCACGCTTCTGTTTGACTTCATCAAGGCCACACAGCAGGAGTGCGTGTCGGCGTTGGCGAGGCTATAACTTTGTTTTCCTTTTGGTCTCTTTCTCTGCTTGAAGCGGTAGATGGAACAGCAGAACGCCCTGCTCATTGCTGAGCAGGGCGTTGTATGGAGGTGGATATAATGTCCGTAATAGGTCTTGCGGATGCCTTGGACTTGAACGGCATGGGAGCCTATCGCTGAACTCGTCAGAATGGCCCGGCCAGAACATACGGCAGGCTTCCTTGGAGCCTGTCAGCACCGTCAGCCGACAGTAGCGGTCGCGCTCTTTTTCATTGTCGGCACCCTTCGTGGCAGCAAACGCCGATTCCCCGGCTTTCCGTTTCCAGAAGCCGATGAGACCACAATCCTACGATAAGGAAAAGCAAAAGCGTGAATATGCCCCTCTGATGTGCCGTTAGACCTAAATCAGATTGAACGGAACCGTGTCTGCAACTCTTCTATTTTGGAAATGAGCTGCTCGAATGTAAGATGTTCGCCGTATATCATGGACTCCTGCATGGCCTTGTAGTCATCTTGCCATACTTTCAACACCTCTTCAGGAGGTAATAGGACAATGCGTTTGCGTATGTCGGGCGTATAATCCACATCCTTGATGGACGTGAACAGCTCTCTATGATGGTGGATAGTATTCCACAACTCATCATCGCCAACTGCTTTCTGTGCAAACGGTTCGTCCATCATTTTCACCAAGTCATAAAGGTGGCGTGATTTGCGGTTTGCTTGGCGGCAACCGTTGGTGGTAAACAGTTCGTGAAGCAGAAATGCCTTTTCCAGAAAAGTCTTTTCCGGCACGGCTGAGATTATATCCACGTCTGCAACAGTGGTGTCTATCATGGAATTTTTGCTCACCAAAGATTTGACTTTGGCCTTGGCGGTAGGCTCGAACAACGACCTTGCTCCAATTTCCAACAATACCTCGGATTGCAGATAATCGGGACTGGAATTGCCGAAAACAGATTCGTAAGCGATATGAACCTTTCGAGGTTCCGGATAGGTCGCATCCCCTTCACCGTTCGGATCCGGTGTTATCGTGCAGTGGTCGGCCAGACCTTTCTCATTGACAACTCCCTGCAAATCCACGGCAAATACATCCTTGACAAACAGAGATGATGCTTTACGCAGTTTTTTCAGTTGTCTCTTGGTCAGGTCGCCCTCCAGACCGAAAACACTCCGGTCAATGGCAAGGTCGATGTCTTCCGAGAATCTGGAGATCAGATTCCATATCTTGCTAAGGGATGACCCTCCCTTAAAAACCAGTTTATCCGCATAGGGCAATGTATAGACCGCTTGCAGAATCCCAGTAACCCAAATATCCTTCTCGATTGCCTTGGGGTCGTCAATGCCTAACCGTAAACTGACTTGTTCATAGATGGTACGGCGTGTATCCGCCGGAAGTTGAAGGAATTTATTCATACGTTTTCAATATTATAGAGCGAATCCATCCCGGAACAAGTTTCAAGTCCTCGGCTATTTGCTCTTTGGGTTCATTGGATAGTAGTTGCTTGACACGGTTAAGTTGGTCCTCACGCACGTTACCTTGTCCAAGCCTTTGGAGAGCGAAGGTTATCAGCATGACAAGCTCTGATTTGAAATCGAGTCTCTTGGGTACGACGTGCTTGAAGAGAATACCTCTACCGTTATAAATCTTTATTCTTCGGGATGTACCGTCCGTGAAATAAACCGCATTCAGCGGAACTTGTGTGGAAAGTCCGAGTTTGTTCAGTGCAGCGTCACCGGTCGGTACGATACGACACTTGTCTCTCTGCGCGATGGCTTTGGCGACATCATCCACACTGGGATACACGATGCCGAAGCCGAACTCGGTATCGACTTTCGGCTTACAATAGATGCCCCTTGCAAGACGGATTATCTTTCCGGACAGGGCGATGCGTTCAAATGCCTTGTTTATGGCTTTACGCTCTCCCAAATCCGCAAAATCGCTTGCAAATAGTATCACACCGTGCTTTTTCCTATTTATGGCTGAAAGTATTTTGTTCTCAATGCTTTGTGTTGCCATTTTTACTATTGTTTTGTCGCCAAAGAATGCTTTTTTGGCGACAGATTTTTCAATGCAAAAGTACAATATTTCGCTGAACTACCCAAACAATTTTACGCATAAAACACTCTTTTACCCTAATTTCTTCTATATCCCTTGCCGAATCTGTTCCCTCTTTTCTTCGGCAAATGTAGGACGAAGCGTATCAACGCCAAAACGCATTCCATTCGGATAACGAAAACAGACGATTGCATGGTCGGTTTTCTATCCGGTTTTGGCTGATGATACCGGGTGCTTCATCCTCTCGCAGCCTTGAAAATAGAGAATACAGCCCTGCAGAGCAAAAGCAGGGAAAGAAAAAAAACGAAAGTGTAACGATTAAACGCAAAAGACATGAAAGAAGAAATCAGACAGAACGGCACGGCAGTGTTATGGAGTGAAGACGGTGTGAGCATTCCGATGATTTTCAACAACCTGTGCGGAAAGAACTTTTCGAGGCAGGAGTACCGGGACTATGTCCGAAACATCGCGTTCGGCGAAATGGGCTTCAACGCCGGAGAAATTTCGCTCTACAGGGACGGCGTGCTGGTAAAGACCGGGGTTATCCCTCAAATCCTATAAATCACAGCCATGAAGAAATCGGGAAAAGCAGCAGTAGATGAATTTGTCGCACTCGTGGGCGGCAAGACATGGGAGCGGACAGCCAGCCCCTGCACCGGGAAGTGGAGAGGCACAACAGACTACGGCTTTGTCATGGACGGACGCATCAGCTTCTTCGTCTCCAACGGCATGTCGTACTTTGAGGCACGGATACGGGAATGGATTAAGGCCATACGGGACTTCCAGACGAACAGGGAACACTGTCTCCGACTGCTCCAGGAACAGGTCGAGAAGGACAACGTCAAGGCATCGGCAGAGGGACTGCATCAGGTCAGACTGCTCGACATCGGCATACTCTCTCCCGAATGTGCCGACTCTTACGACTTTTTCACGCCCTACGCGCAACTCGAGGTGAACGGCCGGAAATTCAAGCACCACACGTCAAACCTGAGTTGCGCCATCGTGAAAGAAGGGCTGGAAACATACCTCAAGGAGTGCAACAGGAAGAATACATATACCGCCGGAGCGGTTCAGATACCGGACTATATCTTCTGCGGCGTGAGGTTCTGCTCCAGCGACTCCCTGTACAAAATCGGAGAATGACATCGGACAAGCCCCGTACCGGCGCCGGTACGGGGCTTCGATGCCCGGCCTTGTCCGCCACCTCCTTGGTCCAGGTGCGAGGGCAGGTTATGGCGAAATGATTGCGAATGATGGAAAATGATTGGAAAATGACCTGACAGGCATCGACTGGACACCGATAGGCACAAGCTTCGGCAACTCATACACCGGCACCTTCGACGGCGGCGGCCATACCATCACGGGGCTGACCGTTACGACAAATGGCCAATATGCGGGGCTGTTCGGCTGTCTCGGTAAAGCTGGTACGGTGAAGAACGTGGTGATGGAGGGCTTACAGATAACAAGCAATCACAGGTCGGGCTATACCGGCGGCGTGGTAGGAAATAGCTGGGGCACCATTGAAAACTGCTCGGTGTCGGGCAGCGTTAGCGGCACGCTGTACGTCGGCGGTGTGGTGGGTGATCAATGGGGCGGTTCCATCACCGGATGCAGCTCCTCGGCCACAGTGAAGGGAACGGTCGGTGTCGGCGGCGTGGCAGGTCATACGACTATGGGTGCCGCCATGACCGCTAGCTATGCCACTGGCAACGTGACCTTAGAAATAGCCCCCACAGAGAATATCTCTGGCGGCGGTGTGGTGGGATTCAACGGAGGAAGCAGCATCCTTGCCTGCTATGCCATTGGCAACGTAACTAGTACAGTAGTAGCACTGGCAGTGTATGTATCGGCGGCTTGTTGGGAAATAACTACACCGCCGTGACCGCCTGCTACTGGAAGAACAATCAGGAACAAGGCATCGGCTACAACCAGGGAGGCACCGACGTCGAAGCCACCAAGGTGGGTGGTAACATCACCTGGCAGAATGCCGTTGATGACATGAACAACGCATTGCAGAGCGCAGGCTCAGAGTGGCGTTACGAACTCACCGGAGCATTGCCTACCTTGAAGAAGCAGTAAACCGTCGGGCGGGAAAAGTTCCGCCCGCAACGGAAGACAACTGAAGTATAACCCAAAAAGAAAAGAACTCCCATTCCGGGCGGGAGTATTGTGCCCGGTAACATCATACAGACACCGCAGCCCGCTACCGTAAGGTC
>CASEKR010000037.1 GCA_949288585.1 uncultured Bacteroides sp.
ATAAATCATTTTCAAATCAAAAAATCAAAGAACGAATGTAATTGATTAAATATTAATAGTTTAATAATAGCAGATTGATTTTTATCGCACCACTAATATATTACAATAAAGATCTATAAACTTCCAAATGCTGTGCAGCACATTTTTCCCAAGAAAACTCTTTAACGCGCTCTCCCCCTTTTACTATCATTGCCTCTCTAAAAGTAGAATCTTCAAGCATATATTTCATCTTCAAACAAATATCTTCTTCTTGCAATGGATCAAAATACAAAGCTGCATCTTGTGCAATCTCAGGGAAACAACTGGCATCAGAAAGGACAACAGGACAATGATTTACCATAGCTTCCAAAATGGGCATTCCAAATCCTTCGTACAAGGAAGGAAATATGAAAAACAGAGCATTCTGATACAATACATTTATTTCATTCTCATCAGCCATGAAATGAACAAAACGTTCTTCAACATGTAATTTTCTAAAAAGTTCTATTTCTTGTATCGTAAATGGTTTGAAAGTACAAATTACTTTTATATCAGAATATTCCTTACCCAACATTGCAAAAGCATGAACAAAACGTTCGAAATTCTTATGATGACTTCGGGTTCCCACATATAAAATATATGGATAATCAACAAGAGACTTTTCTTTATAAAAAGTTTTAGGATGTATAATCCCATGATATATCACCGCAACTTTATCCTCCGGGACATTAAACATCCTCACAAGATCTTTTTTTGTATTATTACTGATGGCTATAATTTTATCTGCTCTTTCTAATGATTTCTTCTGATACTTCACAATTCTCTCATTCGGATTAAGCGTAGAAAAATTGACATCATGGAAAGTCGTTACCATAGGCTTATTACCTATGCTTTTCAAACAATATGTTTCAAAATGAGTTTGGTGGAAAACGTCATAATCCTGTTTTCGCAAACGATATATAGAATAAGGTTTATTCAACTCATTCATAATGCGACCTTGACCACGAAAATAGAACCTCTTACAAAAAGATTTATGAGGGAATAAATTCAAATAATTGACATATTCATTATTTGAAAATATAGTAGTCGTTTCCCAAACTTCTTTCGGTAAAGCATTAAGCAACATTGCAAAATATTTAGAAGCACCACCAAATCTCTGATACGAGAATAATTGATGGTCAAACATAACTTTTAATCCCATATTTATATTATAACAAATCATCCATACTAGTTTCAAAAATACTTTCCCGCTGCTCTATTGGAAGTATTCCCCATAACACATTATCATACATTGCCATGATATTCCTATTTGAGGTCACAATTTTAGCAAAGCATAACAAGAGCAGCAGAACCAACATAATCAATTTATTATGTTTATTATGTATGGAAGTCAACATATTAGCGTATAATATCCAATAAGAAAAAACAAACAACAGAGGAATTCGATCCGCAAAAACCTTTACATCAATAAACAGGTTGAATAATATGTAATACAAAAAATAACAATTATAGAAAATTACATGATTGGCATTCCGATTTGCCATCCGATTATATAATAAAGCAAAAACAATAAATGAAACAGTCCTTTCTATATACCCAAAAGAAAGTCCATACATTTCACCCTGAATCAAATAATTTGCGAGTTTATCAGACATTGCTTCAATTCCCAATAAAGGAGAAAGCAAAGTGAACAAATCGGCTGTTATACTAACATGGCAAAACAACAATATATTTACTATAAAGAAAGTAACCCATACAACAAATTTAGGAATCCTTTTATGCAAAAGGAAGTATAATGGAAGAAATAAAAAAGCAGAAAGATGGAAAAGGCATCCTCCTAAATTCAGCAAAAAATAAGGTAAGGCTTTTCTTTCCTTTAAATATGGTATTGACAACAGGAACAGGCTCATTGCTTTAGAATTACGATATAGGTTAAATTCAATAGACAACCCCATAAATGTGACAAAAAGGATAAAAGACATCACAACTGAGGTACTATATTTTCTAAAGAACCAATAGATAACCAATAAATCTATCAGAGTATTTACAAATACCCAGAAAAAATAATTAGAACAAACAGTTTTAATTATCGAAGAATACAATACAAAACCAAATTCATACCCATCAGAGTATAAACTATCGTATTGAAGGCCTGTAAGCGTTGGCAGATTTTCAAAGAAATAGTAATAAGAAATCCAATCAGAATAGATAAAACCACGTAACCCGATAAAACACAACAACACTCCAAATGCTAGCAACTGTGCTTTTTCATCGCCTTTACGTTCCTTCGTATATAAATACAAAAGAATTATGAACACTATCACATATGGGATAGCGTAGAAATTACTCGTTATAGCCATTATTTATAACAAGAGTTTAATTGCATAAATTAGCTCTTGCATAACTTATACCCCTCAATATAGCTTCTGCAAATCAGCATAAGCTGATGACGATTATATAAGAATAATTTTCTAAATAAAAAATGTGCTATCAAATATGAAACAAACACTAGCCTATGAATGCCATGACAATATTTCGATGCAAAAACTATGTGATTCCTATGAGAATAGTGCAAAGAAAAATCGCTCATTCCACCACCTGTACAAGAACTGACTTTATGCCACAATATAGATTCAGGAATATATGCCAATTGCTCTGTCCCTAATTTTACAGCCCGCCAAACAAAATCCGTATCATCATAATATACAAAATACTTTTTATCTATAAAGCCCACTCTTTCAAAAACGGAAGCCTTAATAAGCATAAAACAAGTAGGAGCATAATCTATCAACATTCTTTCATTATATTGCCCCTTATCCTCCATATCTTCTCCACGATGATAAGTAGAAAATTGCAACCATTGAAAACCTCCTCCTGCCATCCAAATTTTCTTCGGCTCATCCCAATAATAAATCTTAGGAACAACCATAGAAACATTCATGGAGTTCATCCCCACCATCAACTTTTCTATGGTATCTGCTTGCAATACTATATCATTATTAGACAATAAAATGTAATCGCATCCATCGCTCAATGCAGCTTTTATGCCAATATTATTCCCTTCTGCAACCCCAAGATTCCCTCCTTGCAGCAACCATTTGCACTCAAAATCCACCAGTTTGGCATATTCATACCCTTTTTGCACAGAAGCATCTTTCGAAGCATTATCAACTAAATACAAGATAAAATTCTTATAAGTCTGCTCATTTAGTGTCCGAAAAAAATCTTCCAATACAGGCTCACTGTTATACAAAACAGTTACAATTCCGATTTTCTTGTTATCCATTATTTTGGCTATTTACCTAATTAGAAAGAATTTTCGCAATTTTCTCCGCATCCCCATACACACACGGCGAATCATACGCCCTGTCCGGATAAGCCCCATACTCCAACTTAATCTTCAGATGATGTTCCCGGATATATTGCTCCACCCGTTCCGCCAGGCTTACCGGCTTGCCACTGCAGCAGTTAATGATACCCGTCACTTCCGTCTGGGTCGACACAGTTGCTATCTGGTGCGCCAATTCCGTCACTGTGATGAAGTCGTATTTATTCTTGCCCGTAGTAAAGGGGAATGTTTCCTTCCCTGCCGCATCCGCTTCCAACAGTTTGGTGAAGATGGAGTGGTTGTTCTTATCATCGCCCAGGATATAAAAGGCACGGCACCATTGCAGAAGGCAACCTTTATCCTTGCAATATAGCAACATCGCACGCCTCAATGCATCCTTGGCAATGCCATACATAGACAAGGGATTGCAAGGAGTATGCTCGTCTATCGCACCTTCATAATAACCGACCTCATGCATCGTGCCCATCACCACCAGGTGTTTCAAGCCTCCATCTATCAATGAGGTCAGAAACTTGAAATGCGCAGACAAATCACCCAGATGGTTCTTGGAGTTATGTACAAAGCCGTCACGCCAAGCCAAGTGGATGCACACGTCCGGACGATTCAACTGTTCATAGATATCTTCGGAAGCCTCAAAGAGATTCATTTCCCGTCTTTCGGCCCGTTCGTCCACCTCAGTCAGATGCAGGTCATAAGCCAGAACCTGATGCCCCATCTCCAGCAATTCGCGCACGACATGCCGCCCGATGTAGCCGTTGGCACCGGTAACCAATATTCTCATCATCAACTAATTTTAATTTATACTTCAGATAATCAATATCACTTATGCCACAAGACGCTCCTCCTTATTACTTGCAGAGGATTCTTACCGACAATACTGTTACTTTCCGTTACATCTTTCGAGACGATACTTCCGGCAGCTATTATAGTTCCGTCTGCAATAGATACACCTTTTGTGATAGTTGCACGACAACCGACCCAAACACGATTGCCAATCCTAATAGGCTTGGGAGGATTTTGCACTTTGCCATCCAAATCCGTTATAGTATGCCAATCCGTGTCCATCATCAGAATATCCCATGAGAACAAACATTCATCGCCTATGCTTATGCTTTTCACTGTAGCTATAGAAGATTCTGCCGTACATGTAAAATCACTTCCAAAAGACAAAGTAGCTTGCTCGCCTACAGACACCTTACATCCGTGTCCTAAGAAACATCTGCCATAAAAAATGACCTGTCCATTAACCTGCCAAATAGAGCGTGACTTCTTATTATCAAATATTCCCACAGAATCCAAACCTATCCGTATCATTCCAGTGTAAATATCTCCATTGATGATAATCTTTCCACCTAAATTACGGATGCGGACTCTTCTGCTAACCCAAATAGGTAACCTTACAGCCTTCCTTAAGGGTAAATACTTAAAATTGAAAAGCAATGTATTGAGACAACATATATCCCATAACAGCTTTAGTCTGTGTACAATCATTTATACAGTCCTTTCCGCCTCATCTCCTCGATGGAAGCCTCGTATTTGTCTTCTTGCACTTCCTGTGCATTTACCCATTTGACAAACTCTCCTATCCCGTCGCTGAAGCTCCATTTAGGTTCAAAGCCGAGAATCGTGCGGGCAGCAGTGATGTCGGCAAAGTTGTGACGGATGTCGCCCAACCGATAATTGCCGGAAACAGTCACGGGAACTTCCTTGCCGTACTTTTCGATCAATGTCTTGGCTACGGTCAGCACATCGGTCGGAACACCCGTTCCCACGTTGAACACATGGCCGTTGGCCTCCTCTTTCTCGATGCCCAGGATGGTAGCATCCACTACGTCATCTATATACACGAAGTCGCGCGTTTCCTTCCCATCCTCGAAGATGTTCAGACCATTGCCATTCTTAATACGTGTCGAAAAGATGGAAAGGATGCCCGTATAGGGATTAGACAACGACTGTCCCGGACCGTAGACGTTCTGGTAACGGTAGGAAACGGCAGCGATGCCAATGGACGGACAGACCAGATGAACCAGTTGGCCTTGCACCTGCTTCGTAATGCCGTAAACGGAAGTAGGATGCACCAACGAATCCTCCGTAGTAGCAACCAGCTTCAGCGGTTGAATACAGCCGGGATATTTCACCTCAAAATCCCCCCGGGCCATATCCTCGTCCCGCCGTTCCGACGGATAGACATATTGCCCCAGTTCCTCACTGTAATAGCGGCCTTCCCCATAGATGGCACGCGATTCGGCCACAACCACCTTCTTTACGGAATGCTTCGTATTGGTCAAGATATCCAGTAACAAAGCCGTTCCGCCGATATTGACATCCACATATTTCTGGATTTCATACATGGACTGCCCCGTGCCCGTCTCGGCGGCCAGGTGCACCACACACTCAATGCCGTCCAAAGCCTTCAACCAGTCCTCACGCACCGTGACAGCCCCCCGAATGAAATCCACCTTGCCTTTGATGGAGTTATACAGCGGAGAAGTCTTGTCCGGATGCTCCCCATGAATCTGTTGGGATAGATTGTCCAAGACCCGCACCTGATAGCCTTTGGACACAAGTTTCAAGGCGAGGTTGGATCCGATGAATCCAGCCCCGCCGGTGATGAGAATATGCTTCATTTCGATGAAATAGTTCTATTTATAATTGGATTGCAAATTATTTATCAACACATACACACTACAAAAATCAATGTTGAAATATACGAAATTGTTTCATTTACTTTAGTAAAAAGGCATTGCATCTCCTTGAAACTCATAACGAAGATCTTTTGAACGCTCTCCTATCTTTTTTGCAGGTACACCTCCAACCAAAGTATATGGCTCTACATCCTTTGTCACAACGGCACCTGCCGCAACTACGGCTCCTTCACCAATCGTAACGCTATGTAAGATGATCACACCAGGGCCTATCCAAGCACGGTTCCCTATTTTTATTGGTCCTCGTTTACCTGGCATACTTCTGAAATAAGGATCATTATAATCATGTTGTCCTGTCCATAATTGGATACCTGTTCCAAAATTAACATTCTCTCCAATATAAATTCCACCCCTACGGGCATCCAATATAGCTTTATCTCCTATAATACTTCCTTTACCTATATGCAGTTGTTCTGATGCTCTCATTTCAGCCCCCCAATATATGACGACACTAGGTTTCATATCAACAAGCCAAACATTACGATACAAAAAATTGCGAATATAATGAGAAGGTATTAATCCAACTTGGAAATTAGCATAACGGATATAACCTGCAAGATAGAGTTTTATAATAGAAATAAATCCACGTCTATTACTATCTTCTGATACAGAATCTATTATTTCACTTGAAATATCTTTAAGTTTTCTCTTTTTTTTAACATGTACTAAACGAATTACAGGGAGCATCAAGAGAAAGATTATCCATTTCAAATACAAAATTCCTACCAATAATAAGATTATTAAAGCCTCCATAATATCACATTCAACAATAAAAAATTGTAACAAATTATACATATTCATTGAATCAGAAAGTCCCCATTTTTATTAGTATTCTGCCACCTATTCGTTACAAAATCATATCGTTTAATTACATAAGCGGGAGCACCAACTGCTACACAATAATCCGGTATATCTTTAGTTACAACACTATTTGCACCAACGACACAATGTTTTCCTACTTTTGCTCCTAAAATACAAACATTGACCCCTAACCATGATCCCTCGCCTATTACAACTTCTCTATTTTGTACTATTGGTTGATTTTGTATAGGAGTGTTTACATCTTTGTACCCATGCAAATTATCTGAAATATATACTTTACCTGCTGTTATAACATCACTTTCTATAACAATTCTTTTAGTAGAAAAAATGTGATTAAGATGCCCAATAGTAACTCTATCTTGAAGTTCCAAAACACATTCTTTTTCTCCTGTTAAAGGAAGAGCTGCCAACCAAGTTTTATACCCGACGCTAACGTAATCCCCTATTATTATATTCTCTTTTCCATCAAGGCGCAATGGAGAAATAAGTTGAGAATTTCTACCAAAATATTTAAATAACATCCGCCATTTCAACGAATTTAAGAATCTAATGAAAAAGCGAATAATCCGTCTGAGATATCCCAAGAATCTCCTTAGTATTAACATACGCAGAAACATTGAAAAACACGAATATCCTGAAAATTCCTATAATGCTTTTTTATCCACTCAAAATCTTTTTCCCACCATTTCATCTCCAACAAAACTTTCCTTTGTTCTTCCGGGAAACGATATTTGATATGCTTGGCAGGAACGCCGCCCACAATGCTGTATGGTTCCACATCTTTAGTAACCACAGCACCCGCCGCAACGACTGCCCCGTCGCCAATCTTCACCCCGTCCATAATCAACGCATGGCTACCTATCCACACGTCATTACCAATCTCCACCAAGAACTTTCGTTCTTCATCCACATACCGCCAAACGGAATATAACGGTGGTTCACCCGGCATGAAAGAAACCGGAATATTCTGTGTATCATAATAAAACGACGGAAAAGTGGAAACAAAGGTAGTCGTTGGATGTGTGCCGAAACCGGTACGCACATGGTCGGCGATACTGCAAAAGCGTCCCACCTTAGTATTCCCCAAGTGGGTATCTGCACTGATATAGCTACATAAACCTACTTCACTGTTTACCACACTTGCATGAACAAACAATGCATTCTTACCCTCGAAAGTAGAATGAATGGAAAAAGCATTTTTACCAAAACAAACTTTATCCCACAATCTCAACTTCATGGGTAAATAACGGATAGGAAACAAACTATTATAAATCCTCTGCAAGTTCTTTCTTATCGGCATAAGTAACTTCAATTTTTTTTCCTAATATATTGCTTTAACACCCCCCAAAAACCTGTCTTCTTATTTAATATCCAACAGCAATATCCTGTAACCCCCATAAAAATCAAAACATTTATCACATACTCTAAATACCCAGAGAATATTTGAACTGAAAGGAATGTCAATAAACAACAGAAGAAGCTCCCCAATAAAATTACAAAATTTCTCAAAGAATATGATATGCGATATTTATGTTGAGTATATATACATAATGCCACTGAATATATTAACACCATTGCCAAATAACCAATGCCAAGTCCCTTTAATCCCAAGAAATGATAACCCGCAGGATAAAATCCTAATAATAAACCATTCACCAAGATTACAAGCCAAAATACTGATTTTGTATCCCCTTTCGCCAACATTACATAATATATCGTCCAAGAAGCACGTAAAGAAGCTGCCAACAATAGCCAACATACAAAAGTCTGAACTGGCAAAAAATCAGCAGAAAGAAAAATCTGAATGAGAATCGGACAAAATGTTATCATACCCACCAAAATCGGAGAGCAGATCAAAGCAGCCACCTCAACCTGCTGATTCACAAGAATATTCATTTGTTCCCTATCCTTACAAATAGCCGCCAATCTTGGATAAAAATCACCTGCCATAGCCGTAAAGACCAAATCTATGGAAATATTGGTTATCTGCATCCCTGCTTGGAACAATCCAACATCCGAAATGTTTCCATGAATACGTATGAACAGGTTCACAAGGTACATGGTCAAAGTTTGAATGACAGTGGAAAGCACCATCATGCTGCCCAAGGCTGCCATCATCTTCCCCCGGTCGAAGATTTCCCGTCCGGAAAGTTTTACAGGCAGGACTTCTTCCTTCTTTGCAAAATGATGATTGAATAAGAATACCAGCAAATTGGTAATAACCAGCACCGCAACAATGCCATTGACTTCGAAGAAATAATACAACGGCACAGATATGAGCAACGAACACGCAGCACTAAAAACACCTGCTTTCCCAACACTCACAATCCGGCGCTTCCCCTTCAAAATAATTTCATTCTCATAACCAATAGCTAATAAGAAAACAGACAAAGAAAGAAAACGGAAATCAAGGCTATATACATCGCTTCCAAAAGTCCAACGGCTAATAAGGGGAGCCATAAAAAACAGTATAATTGCTCCTATCAATCCCGTTACACGCGACCAAATTTGTACAGTCCGTACTGTCTTTGAAAATTCTACCTTGTCATCAGCATGTTGGGCTACGTCCCGAATGCCACTGCTATTAAGTCCCAATCCAGATATTTGTGAAACGAGATTGACAGGATTTTGTAACAAGGAATAAATGCCCATGCCTTCCGTTCCCAGAAACACAGCTATCACTTTAGACTTTATCAAGTTAATGATAATAGAAAATACCTGTACACCTCCAAATACACTGGTGGCTTTCAAAATCTGTCTATAAGAATCTTTTTCTTCAGACATACGAATCAATAAAACAAACAGATATTTATCTCCCAGCATCGGCACTAATCACCCGACACCAAGATAATGCGTAAGCACTCAATTTAGGGCATCCCCTTTTGAAAGGGCACTAAGCAGTGCCCTAAACCGAGTTTTGTTAAAAATTAGTCGTGAATATTAACATTGGCTTGTAGCCAAAGCGATTCTTGCCGGAAGCATATTTGCATAGTCCCTGCAACCGTTAAAGATTTTCCTGAAAAAAGTCCCAATGAAATCCCAAGCGGAACTGCCGTAAAGTTTCACCGTGCATCTTACCTTTTTTTGATTACAGCGCGAAGGTAGTCACTGAACCAAAGATTCGCAATACGTCAGTTTGGGACGCTCACTATAAGAGCCTCGGCAAGCCATCAACTGAACACTGCTCGTCCCTTCAACTGAGCACTTGGGTAGTCGTCAGTTGAACACCCGAACAGCCGTCAATTGTTCACTTCAAAAGCCCTCAACAGGCTCATTTTTTTGCTTGTGCGAAGCTCAACAGAAAGGATGTGAAACAGGTTCTCAAACATTTCGTCCTCGTTTACAGCCTATAAGCTTGAAATTTCTTCTTCCGTCAATCCCGTAGCCTGTGCGATGTCTTTTATCGGAAGCCCCATCTGTTTCAACTTCAATGCGGTGGAAAGGATTCCACGCTTCTCACCCCGAAGTTCTGCCGTCTCCATCACGCTGTACCAGTCGCGGTACACCTTCAGGCTCTCCTCGTATTCGTAACGCTCCTTCCGGTCGAACTTCGCTATCTCGGCCGCCTCGAACAGGCGGTGGAAGACTTTCTCCTGCAAGGCGCGGGGACGATCCATCAACGAAGCCAGGTTGCGGATGGCATACAGCCACTTGTCAAACATCGTTTCCAACTCGTCCTCCGTCTTCGTGAACTTCGGCATCTCCAGGTAGATGAAGGTCAGCTTGTCGTAGAACACTTCTTTCGTGGAGGTTTCCATCAGCTTCACTTCGTGGTAATAAGACGGGTCGGAGGTCTCGAAACAGAAATTCAGGATGCCGATGGTGTAAATGCCTTTCAGGCCGTAGTTCCACTCGCCACGGGGAGCCTGCTCACGGATGGCGAAGGTGGAATAGTAGATGCTGCGGTCCTTGAAGAACTGCTGCTCGCCTTTCTGCATCTCCACAAGGATATGCTCGCCACGATCGTTCTTGCAATAGACGTCGAACACCGCACGCCGGTCGTACTCCTGCGTGCCCAGGTGTTCCGTGTTCAGGTAGGTGATTTCCCGGATCTCCTCACGGCCCTGCAACAGGGCGTTCAAGAAACTGATGAGCAGATCCTTGTTGATTTCCGTCCCGAAGAGTTTCTTGAACGCGAAATCGGTATAGAAATTGACGTATCTTTCGTAAATGCCTTCCGAACACATGGTCTCTGATGGTTTAATGGATTACTCCGCAAAGATAAACAAAACATCAGAGTTGCCCAATGCCTGACTGGCAAATTAATCAACCATAACCGATATTTGACAGGTTGACACGAACTATATAACCTTATACGCGCGCGCTCGCGGAGGAATACTACGTGAAAGAAGGTTAACTACGCCCGCACGCGTAAGTAATATATCCATGTATGTGGCAACTTGTCAAAACATCAGGTTTAGCTTCCTAAACCCCAAGGTTAGCATTCTAAACCTTAGTTTTAGCATAGCCATCACCTGCATTTTCAATTTCCCTCAAAATCAGGAATATGTTGCCCCAAAACAATACAATCAGAACTTCTTCCCAAACACAATATTCATGAAGGTCATCACCAGAATCTTGAAGTCGAACCACCACGAACGATGTTCCAGGTAGAACAAGTCGTAACGCAAGCGACGGAGCATCTTCTCCATCGTATCCGTATAGCCGTTGTACAGGGTGGCATAGGAAGTGACGCCCGGACGTATCTGGTACAGATAACGATAACGCGGGTCGTGCTCCATAATCTGGTCAATGTAGAACTTGCGTTCGGGACGGGGGCCAATAAAGGCCATTTGGCCGATGAACACGTTCCACAGTTGAGGAAGCTCATCCAAATGGTGCTCGCGCAGGAACTTACCCACCTTTGTCAGGCGGTTATCCTGTCCGCTCTTGTATAGGGCGGGGCCGGCTTTCTCGGCATCCAGGCGCATGCTGCGGAACTTGTAGATGTAAAACGGACGGCCAAAACGACCGATACGCTCCTGCTTGAAGATGGCTGGGCCACCGTCTTCCCGCTTTACGGCGATGTAGCACACCAGGAACAAGGGGGAAAAGATGACCAAAGCGATAAAAGCCAGGATGCAGTCCACGAAACGTTTCACATTACGCTCAAAACCGTTCATCCCGTCACGAATGAAACGGTCGTCTGTCTGTACAGTCTCTACTTTTGATTCCATGATTATTGGTATAAATGGTAATTTAAGTTTTTCAGTTCTTGAGTTTATAAGTTTTTGAGTTCGCCCGTTACAGTCTTGCCTAACTTAAAAACTCAAGAACTGAAAAACTTAAAAACTCACCTATAAATTCCTATTTGCCGCCCTAACCTTTAAACTGTTTGATAAAATCGCGCCCGAACAGAATCCAACCGACCGACGCCACTCCAGCCAGGAAGACGCAACCGACCAGGACCATCGGCTTCGAAGGTTTGGAAGCACGCAAGGGCACGGTAGCTGCCTGTACCACGGTATAGGCCGGCGTGTTCTCCTGCACCTTGGCCTTGGCCAACTGTAACTGTTGGGCAGTCTGGTTATAAAGGTTATAGGCCAGCGTCATCTCGTTGCGCAAGCGTTCTTCCTTGGTCTGTACGCTGCGCAAAGCGATGTTCTGGTTGGCATCCACGTAGGCGGCATAGGTCTGTTGCGCATCATAATATTTCGTCCGGGCTTCATCGTACAATTCTTGCGCAAAGTCCAAGTCGTGACGTGCCTTGCTGGTGCGGTAATTCGTGATGTGGTCCTGAAGTTTCTGCATCACGGTGTCAGTCATCGTGGCCGAAATCAGCGGATCTTGCATGGTCACGGAAAGAGTGATGACAGAAGTTTTCTTATCCACGGAGACAGCAATGCGCTGGTTCAGCGATTTGACCACTTCCGTCTGTTCCTTGGTCAGTTGGAACGGGTCGACACCTCCCTCTCCTTCCACATCCTTATCCTGGAACAAGGATGTGACCCAACCTAAACACTTGAAGGGAAAAGAAAGAATGACACTCCACCACGGGGAACGCTGGTGTTCCTGCAGGTAGGTATATAAATCAGTCTGCAACTCGCCATCCATGTCCCGGACCGGCACACTGAACAACTCCACCGAGAAACCCGTAGAAGAAACAATGTCCGGATAGAGTTCCGGGAAAAGGGCGTCTCCCCCTTCGGTACCTCCCACACTGATGCCTGCCATACCGGCCAAAGCGCTCAACCCGCCCAATGAACGGCTGCCATCCGTCGTCTCGGGAGCCAAGGTGATGGTGGTGGTGTATTCCTTAGGAATGCTGAAAGCAACCATTAAACCGACTATCACGGCAATGCCACACCACTTAAACACTAAACGTCGGTTGGCCCAGACCTTACGAGCCAGTTCCACCAAATCTATTTCCTGCTCTTCCGGGATGTTGAGTTTTGTATTTTCGTCCATAAATGATAATTTATATGCGCGCTTTGCGCGCAGTAGTTAAAGAAGTTAGAAGAAGTTATTGCCCACCAAAGGCGGGCTAAGGAGTTAAAGCCAATAGTTGGTCCGGCAATTTGTATGTATGCCATACACAAGGTATTGGCTTTAACTTCTAACGGAGCGAAGCGAAGTGATAACTTCTTTAACTTCTATAACTTCTTCTGCGCGCTTGCGCGCGCTAAATTCCTATTTCGTCAAATTCGCAATCGTCGCCGCCATGGTACCGATAGATGCGGCAGAGGTGGTCAAAGAAATGATTTCGGCAAGGTTCATGCCTTTACGCTCTTTCTTGCTGGGCACGATAATCTGGCTACCTGGTTCGATGGCATTCTTGCGGAAACGCTTCAGGCGGGCCACCGTACCGTTCAGACGGATGACGTAAGCCCGGCGTTTCTTGGCCATCTTGCCATAACCGCCCGCCTGGTCTATATAGTAAGAAACCCCTTTCCCAGCCAAGTAGGTCACCGTGTTCGGATACTGCACTTCGCCAGTGATGCGTACCGTGCTCACGTATTCGGGGATAAAGAGGGAATCGCCCTCACGCAACACGATGTCATAATCGGAACCCGGGTTCTCCAACGCTTTGTCCAGTTCGATGCCGACCGTGTAGCTGTCGCCCAGACGGAGTTTGGCTACCGACACTGAATCGCTTCCGGCGTTCATCAAAGCCATGTCCAAGGCAGCCTGGCGCTGGGCACGTTCTTCTTCGTTCATTTGGCGGATGAGACGGCCGCCGCGCACATAAGCATCGGGCGTCAGGCCTCCGGCCCGACGGATGAGGTCGGACAAGCGTTCATTCTTCTTCACCAACGTATAGCCACCGGCAAATACGGCCTCACCGGCAACAGTCACCCGGCGCTGTACCTGGTAGCCGGGACTGCGCCGCACTTCCACCACATCGTAAGGCTCCAACACGAAGCCGGGCGTGCCGTCTATCACATACCCGTCCTTGACGGAAAAGGTAAATATCCGGCTCAGTTCACTGTTAGGTTGCTGGCTGGAGGGGTCTTTCAGACGGCGGGAAATGTCGACCCGCACAGTCGAAGCACTCTCCAGCAAGCCGCCGGCCTGTACTAGCAGGTCTTCCAACGTCGTATTCTCAGCATAGGGATAAATGCCCGGACGGGATACTTCGCCGCTGACGGTGAAGGCACCTTGCGATTGCAATTCGTGGATGCTGGGAACGTGCAGCACGTCTTCCCGTTGCAAAGGGATATCGGGAATGCGTCCGGCCAGCAAGGCTTCCAGGTCAATGGCCAGCACTTCGTGCGTTAAGTCCTCACGCTCGCGGGTCAGCAACACGCGGGACAAGAAGGCATCGCCGGTGATTCCCTCGGCACGGGACACCAAATCTTTCACGGTCTGTACCCCGCTGCCCAACTCGTACATGCCGGGACGATAGACGGCTCCCGTCACCTCCACGCGGTTGGCAAAACGGTCGAGGATAGTGCCCACCGTCACGGCATCGCCATCGGCCAGCGACCAATGGGCGTAATCATCCTTAAGAACACTGAAAAGGGTGTTCTCGCGCCCGGTGCGACGCACCACCCGCACCTCGTCCTTATAGGCATCGCCCATGAACCCGCCCGCAAAGGCAATCAGCGTGCCCAACGTCTCGCCGGCTTTCATCTCGTAGTACATCGGGCGCTTCACATGGCCGTCAATGCCCACCAACTGTTCGTAGGGAGGGACAATTATCACGTCGCCCTCTTCCAGACGGATGTCGCTTTCCGACTTACCATAGAGGATGTAGTCGTAGACATCGACTGTGGCAGCCGTCCGTCCGGCGCGCATGACGCGGATATCGCGCAACGTACCGATGGCGGAAACACCTCCTGCACGGTAGAGCGCATGGAAGACGGTGGAGAAAGAAGACAAGCGATAGGTGCCGGGCACGGCCACCTCGCCCAGGACGTTCACCTGGATACTGCGGATTTGTCCCAGCGTGACGCGCACTTGCGACTCCGGACTCTCGCCGGATACATTGGCATATTTCTTGGAAAGGACGTCGCGCACATGGCGGTTGGCCTCGGCAATGGTCAGCCCGTTCAGGTAGACAGGCCCTATCTGGCTCACCATGATGTTGCCTTCGGGCGTGATTTCCTGGCGGATGGTCGACTCGTTCGTGCCCCAAATGTCGATAATCACCTCGTCACCGGGGCCCAAGCGGTAATCAGCCGGAGTGGCCAGGTTTTCATTAGGTTCGAAAGTCAGCGCCCGCCCATTGAATACATCGTGCCCGAAAATCTGCCGGGCAGCTTCGGCCGTACTTTGTTCCGTAGGCGCGCTGACCGTTTCTTCCACTATGTCCATACTGCCAGCCGATAAGTCGTCCGACTCCGTGCTACGCCGTTCGCGCGTACCAGGAGCAACGTTGCTGACCGTTGTCTGCGTGCCTTGGGATTCTTCGTAACGCGCCTTGATACGCTCGGCCTGCTCGCGCGTGACACCCCGCGCCATCAGTTCGCGGCCAATCTGCCGTTCGCCTTTCCCGGAGGCGGACTGTTCTTTTACATACTGCACCACCTGTTCGTCGCTCATCTGCGCGTAGAGGGGGAAAAATAAGAATGAGAAGAATAGAAATAACAGGATTCTACTTTTGTTCATGAATCTATCGTACTTTATAAAGGTATCGTTTTTTTGTTGGGCAAATAGAAATCGAGTTCATTCGATAAAGCCATCAGGCGTTCGTCGCTACCTATCGGGTATTTCTCTCTCTGCCTCTGCAATTCGTCGGACAAACCATGCCACACAGCCTGCGGCCACACACAAAGGTGTCCCGGCAGGCAGGCATCCAGGCAAGCCTCCGTCAGCGGAAGATTGTCCCAAGGAAAGGACAAGCGCGCGGTTTGTCCTCGGAAAGCCAAGCACGCTCCGGAGTCATAACGGTCGTCGCGGAACAAGTAGGAATAGCGGTTCAGCACAGCGATGCGTTGCCAACTTTGCCAGGCCGGAAGCCCCATCCAACAACCATCGGAAGACAAAGAAGCGCACCAACCTTGCAAGGTAGACTGAAGGAAAACACACCAATCGTCTTCCTCCCACAACTCCGGATAGAAAAAAGACTCGAGCAAACGACAAACGGCCACCTCCGTATCGGCATCAAGGACTTCCCCTGAAGCTGGATTCCAGTCGCGCAACACTCCGAAGACGCCAGTATCACACAGATGAGCCAACACCGGGTCGTAACTCTTACCGGTCTCACGGGCCAAAGCATACAAAGCATCTGCCAGCCGCGCCCGTTTCGCCAACGGCAATCCGGGCACAGACACACGCTGAAGAATCACCTCAAACAACCGGGAAGACAAAGAGGCATAATCAGACGCTTTCCCTCCGCCCCAAGAGCCTCCAGACATCGCACACAACCGATACAAGGAAATGCAGATGCGGCTCATGGAAAGCAGGCGGGAAACGCTTCCCGAAGAAACAGATGCCCAGTCGGGTATCTCACGGAGGGCAGTCGAAAAACAAGTTCCGTCCATCTCTGTCATCTCAAGGAATCGGCTCTATCAAATCGGGATGAATCACAGCAAGAGCCACGGCAATCACCCCTTCCACGGCAATGACCACACGGCGGTCACGTGCCCCCTTTACCTTCAGGAACGTGCCTTCATAGCCGGCAAACTCGCCGCCAGTGATGCGTACGCGCGTCCCTTTGGCCAGGTTCAGTTCGCCGGGACGAAAATAAAGCAGTTGGTCGTCATACGTGCCGGCCACGGCTATGAACCGCTGCATTTGCACGTCGGGGACAATAATCTTCTCGTGGCTACGCGTATCCGTGATATACTGGAGGTAAGGGAGTTCCAACTTGATGCGCTTTAAGTCCGAAGGCAAGGCATGTACAAAAAGAAGATTGCGTACCGCCGGCACCAGTTCACGCACCTTGCGCCCACGTTTCAGGCGGGCATGGTATTGCATCGGGACAAAACACCCCAACCCCGCATCTTTCAAACGGCGCATGGCTTCCAGTTCACGCCGATAAGTGGCGCGCATGGCATACCACAACACAGGTTCGTGATGGGAATATACGGGAAGTACGGCGGGGATATTATTTTCCTCAGGAGTATTCTCCCGGGGCTTTGAAATCAACATAATTATATGGATTTCAATTATTTAGGCAAGACTTCTCTACAATAGCCAAAGAATAAAGACTTGCGCGGTTCAGCAAAATTCGGAAGCCCTTACACACTAAACAAGACCGGCTTTATGGAAGGATTTCCGGTACTTCTCTTAGTAAGAGAAATACGTTTCGGGGGCAAAAGTAGTTAAAAAGAAGATAACGAGCAAGTTTCTAACCGGATAAATTCCTTTCTTTTGGTTTTTTGTTTAAGAAAAGTGGAATTTGTTTATCAAGCGTTGCAAATTGGTATCTAATTATCAGGTAGATACGTCCCGCTCTTTCTCTTACTAAGAGAAATACCCCCATCTCTCCTCAAAAACAAACCTTTCCCCTATTCAACACCATCCACTCCCTTACGAAGAAAAAAGCGTACAAAAGGAAACGTTTTTCTACATTTGTATCCCACTGATTCTAAGTACCATATACTTTTTCACAAAACAATTAAGAACCTGTTTAAGTGTTCATTGGCTCTGTCATTAGCTACGTTCAAAACCACTTTTGAGCGTAGCTAATGACAGAGAAAGTGAAAATGTAAACTGGCTCTCAGTAGTAACAAAAAAATAATAGTGAAATACCGACAAAAAAATAAGCTTTGTCTCCCGACAAAGCTTATTCACAACACAAACACAAAATAAAACACGACAAAACTACTATGCGAGAACCTGTTCTTGCCATGGGCAAAGGCGCATGCAAAGGATATTCACATAGGCATCGCATGCACAGGTCTGCATATAAACCAACAAATGCGGGGAAGCATTTGTTCGGTATCTTTTGTTATTTCTTCAAAAATCAGTTCAAATTACCCAATTACTGGATGCCTCTCTCACGAAGCTTCAGTTGCCACTTCCAGGCAGAAAGCAACGTATCTTCGATGCTGGTTTCGGCTTTCCATCCCAGTTCCGTATTGGCCAGCGTCGGGTCGGCCCAAACCTTTTCGATATCGCCGGCACGACGGGGCGCCATCTGGTAGTTCAGCTTCACGCCTGTGGCCTTCTCGAAGGCATGTACCAACTGAAGCACAGACAGGCCGTTGCCGGTACCGATGTTGAAGACCTCCACTTTGGCCTTCTGCTTCTTATCCAAAATGCGGGCGATGGCAACCACATGAGCCTTGGCCAAATCTACTACATTAATATAATCGCGGATGCACGTGCCGTCCGGCGTATTGTAATCATTGCCGAAGATGCTCAGTTTCTCGCGGATGCCGATAGCCGTCTGCACGATGTAAGGCACCAGATTCTGGGGCACCCCGTTAGGCAATTCACCCAGCAAAGCGGACGGATGGGCGCCTATCGGATTGAAATAGCGCAGAAGGATGGCCGAAATGGGCGAGCCGGAAGCAATCGTGTCCTGAATGATTTCTTCATTAATCTGCTTCGTATTGCCATAAGGCGATTCGGCTTTCTTGATAGGAGCCTGCTCGGTCACAGGAAGCTGGTCGGGCTGCCCGTAAACGGTGCAAGAGGAAGAGAAGACAATCCCTTCGACCCCGTATTTCGGCATCAACTCCAACAGGTTAATCAAGGAAACGATGTTGTTGCGGTAATAGAGCAACGGCTTCTGCACCGATTCCCCCACGGCCTTGCTGGCTGCGAAATGGATGATGGCCTTGATGCCGGGATACTTGGCGAACACGCCTTCCAGGCCTGCATAGTCCAGGCAATCCAGCTTTTCGAAGGCAGGGCGGATGCCTGAAGCAGCCTCGATGTTATCTACTACATCGGCACTCGAGTTGGACAGATTGTCCACGATAACGACTTCATAACCTGCATTTTGAAGTTCTACAACAGTGTGCGAACCGATATAGCCCGTACCACCTGTAACCAAGATTCTTTCTTTCATACGCTATGTTATATCTTTTTAATCTAAACGTATAGACGGCGCAAATGTAAGGATTTAAATTCACAATCTACCTAAAAAAAGAGAAAAATCTCTATTTATGAGCTAAACAAAGCCGCTTTTCGCCGGGATTGCCGCTCTTTCCGCGAAGAAGACACGCTTCGGGCTACTTTTTCCGTTTCTCGGTAGGGCTTTCGCCGAACTCCTCTTTGTAGCACTTCGTGAAATAGGAAGGCGAGGAGAAGCCCACTTCGTAGGCTACCTCCGCCACGCCCATCTCCGTCTTTGTCAACAAGGCGGCAGCCTTGCGCAAGCGCAGGCGGCGCAGCAGTTCGTTGGGGGAGCTATTGGTGAGCGACTTCAGTTTCCGATAGAGCTGTACGCGGCTCATACCCATCTCCTGCCCCAGTTCCTCGACGTTGAGGGAGGAGTCCTTCATCCGTTCCTCGACCAATGCCTTGAAGCGGGAGACGAAGTCGCGGTCCAGGTCGGTGACGTCGTCCCGCTCGGGCAGGCGGCCGTCGGCAAAGAACTGGCGCAAGCGGCAGCGGTTGTCCAGTAGGTTGCGGATGCGCGCCAGGAGCAGTTGGGAGTTGAACGGCTTGGAGATGTAGGAGTCCGCGCCGCCGTCGTAGCCCTGGATGCGCTGTTCGTCGAGCGAGCAGGCCGTGAGGAGGATGACGGGGATGTGGCTGGTGGAGACGTCGCCCTTCAGGCGGCGGCAACACTCGATGCCGTCCATGCCGGGCATCATGACGTCGCAGATGACGACGTCGGGCACGAAGCGTTGCGCCTGGCGCAGGCCCGACTCGCCGTCGGAGGCGGTCAGCACCCGGTAATCCTTGGCAAGCAGCGAGGAGACGTAGCGGCGGATGTCGGCGTTGTCGTCGATGACCAGCACGACGGGCGCGTCGGGGTTGGCGGGTTCTTCCTGCCAGGTATCGTCCTCGGGGAGGTCGAGGGGAGGCGGGGCGACAACTGCCTGCGCCTCGTCCGCTTCGGCCGGGGGCACGGGACGCTTGGGGAAGGTGGCGGTGAAGGTGGTGCCTTGCGCGTCGCTGCGGACGGAGATGTGCCCGCCCTGCATCTCGACGAAGGCGTGCACCAGGGAGAGGCCGATGCCCGTGCCCGCTCGGCTGCCTTCCGCCTGGTAGAAGCGTTGGAAGACGGCCTCGACGTCGGAGGGGGAGATATAGCTGCCGGAGTTGAAGACGGAAAGCTCGTAGCCGTCTTCCCCGGCGGCGAGGCGGACGGTGATTTCGCCTTTCTCGGGCGTGTATTTCACGGCGTTGGAGAGGAGGTTGAAGTAGATGCGCTGCATCTTGCCCGCGTCGGCCAGGGTGCGGAAGTCGTCGTCGCCCTCGACGAGGAAGGAGAAGCGGAGGCGCTTCTTGTGCAAGGTGACGCGGAAGGATTCGTTCCACGCCAGGAAGCTCTGGCGCAGGTCGAAGGGCGAGAGATGAAGCTCCATCCGGCCGTTCTCCACCTTGCGGAAGTCGAGTATCTGGTTGACCAGGTTGAGGAGCGTGCCGACGTTGCGCCGCGCGAGTTCCAGCAGCCGGCGGGGCTGTCCCTTCAGGTCACTGCCGGCCAGGAGTTGGTCCACAGGGTCGGCGATGAGGGTGAGCGGCGTGCGGAAGTCGTGGGAGACGTTGGTGAAGAACGCGAGCTTGGCGTGGGTGGCTTCCTCCAGTTCGTGCGAGAGGCGTTCCAGTTGGTCTTTCTGTGCCTGCAAGGCCTGTTTCTGCTCCTCGAGCGTCTGCTTCTGCGCTTCCAGCATTGCCTTCTGACGGAGGAGTTCGCGGTTCTTCCGGCTCTTCAGGCGCAGGAGGCGGTAGACGGCTATGAATAGGGCCGCCACGACGAGCAGTCCGGCCAGGCTGCCGAGGAGCACGGCCTGCTGGGTGGCGTAACGTTCGAGGTAGAGCGCGACGCGCCCCGTCAGGGTCTCAATCTTGCGGTCGAGGGCGGCGATGTGGGCAGTTTGCAGGTGCATGATGGGGGCGGTAGTGCTGTCTACGACGGAGGTGTTCAGGTAGGTTTCGCGCTCGAAGGGCTTGCCGGCCAGGATAGCCATCGCCGTGTGCACCACCTCGTCGCCGCCGGTGGGATAGATGAACGTGGCGTCCAGCTTGCCCCGGAGGACGCTCTCCAGCCCGTAGCTCTCGCCCGAGAGCGCGTCGGTGCCGAAGAAGCGGATGCCCTGCTGGCGGCCGCGCCGGGCGGCAGCTTCGTAGGCCCCGTCGGCCATGCGGTCGTTGTGCGCGTAGAGCGCGTCGAAGTGAGGATAGGCCGTGAGCAGGCTGTCCATCTTGGCTTCGGCCTGGTCGCGCAGCCAGGCCCCGTCGGCCACGGCCAGGAGTTCTATGCCGGGATAGTCGCGGATGGCGCGGGTGAAGCCTTCGTGCCGCTCCATGGCGGGCGTGGAGCCGGAGAGGCCGGTGATTTCGACGACGGTGCCCCGGCCGCGCAGGCTGCTTGCGATGTAGTGGCCGATGGCGTAGCCTATGCCGTCGTTGTCGGCACCGATGTAGGCCGTGTATTTGTCGGAGAGTATCTTGCGGTCCACTACAATGACGGGTACGCCGTGCTCGTAGGCTTCTTCAACGATGGGCGTGACGGGGCCGGCCTCGTTGGGCGATACGACGAGGAGGTCGACGCCTTCGTCGAGGAAGCGGCGGATGTCGCGCACTTGCCGCTGGTTGTTGTCCTTGGCGGTGCGGATGACCACCCGGAGGTCGCGGTAGAAGCCCGCTTCGCGCAAGATTTCCGTGTTCTGCTGGTGGCGCCATTCGTCGTCGCTGCACTGGGAGACGCCGATGACGTAGCGGGGGCGTTCGGCGTGGCAGGCGGCGAGGAGGAGGCTCGCGAGGAGGATATAAAGGAGGAGATGCTTCATGGCTCTTACATTTAAACGAGGTTATCGCTTGCAAATGTAAGAAAATAATGGAAAGCCCGTGCCGACGCGGGACATTTTTTATCCGGCGTGCCGGCACGGGCAAAGGATAGAGGCGCGAGAAGGGCGTTACATCTCCGTCAGTTCGCGGGGCAGGAGGGGCATCGCGCCGTTCTGCGTGCAGACGTAGGCCGAGGTGAGCACGGCCAGGCGGTGGGCTTCCTCCACGGGCTTCCCGCGCAGGATGGAGGCGGTGAAGGCGGCGGTAAAGGAGTCGCCCGCTCCCACCGTGTCGGCCACGGCGACGCGCGGTGTCTCCTGGAAGTAGACCTTGCCCGGCGTAAAGACGTAGCTGCCGTTGACCCCGCAGGTGAGGATGAGCATGCGGAGGGAGTATTTCCCCAACAGTATCCAGCACTTGTCCTGGAGGTCTATGCCGGGGTAGCCGAACATGCGGGAGATAGTGACCAGCTCCTCGTCGTTTATCTTGAGGACGTTGCACTTGCTGAGGGACTGGCAAAGGATGTCCTTCGTGTAGAAGTTCTGCCGGAGGTTGATGTCGAATATCTTAAGCTGTCCGTCGCCGTCCGGCATGGCGTCGAGGAAGCGGTTGATGGTCGTGCGCGAGACGACGCTGCGTTGGGCGAGTGAGCCGAAACAGATGGCGCGCGTCTGCCGCGCCAGCCCGTCGAGGGCCGTGGTGTAGGGGATGTTGTCCCAGGCCACGCCCTCCTTGATGTCATAGCACGGCACGCCGGCGTCGTCCAGCGTCACCTGGACGGTACCGGTGGGGTACGGCACGGTCTCGACCATGCCGTTCAGCCCCTTGTCGCGGAAGCTCTCTAAGATTTCCGTCCCGAGCTTGTCCTGGCCCACGGCGGAGACCACGCGGCTGTCGAGGCCGAACTGCGAGACATGGTACGCAAAGTTGGCGGGCGCGCCGCCGAGTTTCTTTCCTTCCGGCAAGACGTCCCAAAGCGCCTCGCCCATTCCTACTACTATATGGTTCATATCGTTTGGTGTTAAAGGGTTATTAAATTAAGAATTTAGCATTCAGTAGTCAGTAGTTAGTAGCCAGCAGAAAGAATGCGTTACTGCTGGATAAGTAGTGATTTACATAGTATTCTATGCTGACTACTAACTACTGTCTACTATATTCTGAAAAGGCGCGCTTGCGCACGCTAATTCCCTACTTGAGAATCAGGCTTGCTTCATGCGTGCGGCGAAGAACACGAGGTAGAGCACGCCGACCGTCATGACGGCCACGGCCCCGGCTTGGCCCAGGGCGTCGCTGGCGAAACCCATGAGCAACGGGAAGACCGTGCCCCCGAAGAGGCCCATGATCATCAGTCCGGAGATTTCGTTCTTCTGCGAGGGCATCGCCTGGAGCGCGCGGGCGAAGACGATGGAGAACACATTGCTGTTGCCGAAGCCTATCAGCGCGATGGAGGCGTAGATGACAAAGTCGGCGCCGGAGACGAGCAGCCCGGCCATGGCGAGGAGCATCAGCCCGACGCTGACCCAGAGGAAGGAGCGGGAGGAGAAGCGCGAGAGGATGAACGTGCCGCTCAGGCAACCCAGCGTACGGAAGATGAAGTAGAGCGACGTGGCCCACGAAGCTTCG
>CASEKR010000038.1 GCA_949288585.1 uncultured Bacteroides sp.
AATGAACAAGGGTTTCAAACAGCGACGCTTCCTTTCCGAAAGCGGGTGCAAAGGTAGGGGCTTTATACGGAATAGACAAAATTATCTACAAGTTTTTTCGAAGTTTTTTAGGGATTTATTATATCTTCGCTGGAATACAAGGAGTTACGAAGGGAAGGAAATGGCAGGGGAAGGCGGGAAGGGGAAGAATGTACACATTATATTATTACAGTTACAAAAAAGACAAGGAAACGGCAAACTTTACAATGCCACTAACAATCTTTCCTATATTCCGATGGAGGCAAATTAAGCCGCTTCTGTACATACCGGCTGAAGTAAGACACGGAAGAGAAATTCATCTGTTCCGCAATTTCCGTCAGCGAAAGTTCCTTCCGCCGGAGCAGACGGGTGATTTCCTGCATGGTGAAGCGCTCAATCCAGTAAGTGGCAGGTTTTCCGCTTACTTTTTTGCATATTTCTGACAGATAGTGAGGCGTGATGCAGAGGCGTGAGGCGTAAAACTCCAAGTCTCTGTTCCGGATATATTCGCCGTTATACAGCAACTCTATGAAATTCCGTAGCAGAGAGGTGATGCGCTCCGACACTGGCAAGTCCTTGTGACTACGTGCATGAATGTCGTAAAGGTCAAGAATGTGCACGGTCAGCAGGCTGCCCAATAATTCCTCGCGGAAAAAGTGCTTCTCATCTTCCATGCGCATCCGCAGATAATGCAAGGCTGCCTCGCATATCCGGAAGTCTCGTTCGGAAAGTTTCATGACCGGATTCCGCAAGAGCGACAGATGCCCTATGATGCCATAATTACTGCGGATAGCTATCGAAGTAACGAATGCTTCCGAAAGGCTCACCAGGATGCCTTGGAAATCATCTGACGCAGAGAAGTCCGAAGCAAGTGTCGCATTGGGCAGGATGACATAATCCCCGGAAGAAATGTTATAATGGACGTCCTGAAAGGTGAATCCCATATTGCCTTTCCGGCAAAGGATATGGATCACCCTTCCCGCATACTGCAAGGTGCTAATTTCCTGCCAAGTATCGGCAAAAACAATCCCGTCGAATTTCGTATCACCCATTATCCGACAATATGAATCTGTTTGCCTGCAAAAATACTCAAAAACCACGAATAGTGAAAATATTGCCCCCAATTATGTAATAACGGAACAACAGGCACGCCGTAATTTTGCATCAGAAATTAAAACTCATAAGAATATGAAAGATGTAAGATTGAACAATGGCGTAATGATGCCAGCCATCGGATTCGGCGTATTTCAGATTCCGGCGGATGAAACGGAAAGAATCGTAAGCGATGCCATCGAAGTGGGTTATCGGATGTTCGACACAGCCGCTTCTTATTTCAACGAGGAGCAAGTGGGCAACGCCATCCGGCAGAGCGGCATCAGGCGCGAGAATTTTTTCATCACCACCAAACTGTGGGTGCAGGACTACGAGTATGAAGATGCGTTACGCGCTTTTGACAAATCATTGAAATTGCTCGGACTTGACTACATCGACCTCTACCTGTTGCACAAGCCCTACGGCAACTATTATACCGCATGGAGAGTCTGCGAACGGCTTTACAAAGAAGGGCTTATCCGCGCTATCGGCGTGACGAGCTTCTCCAATGAACGCTTGCAAGACCTATTTCTGCACAATGAGGTGAAGCCTGCCGTGAACCAGCTTGAAACACACCCGTTCTTCCAGCAGAAAGCCGCCAACAAGTTCTTGCAATGCGAAGGCATACAGCACGAAGCATGGGCACCTTTTGCCGAAGGACAGAATGACATCTGGAACAATCCCGTGCTGAAAGCCATTGCAGAGAAACATAGAAAGACTATCGGTCAGGTCGTCCTCCGTTGGCTGAACCAGCGCAATGTGGTGGTCATCCCCAAGACGGTACACAAGGAACGGATGATTGAGAATTTTTCTATTTGTGATTTCACACTGACCGAACAAGAAATGCAGGCTATTGCCGGACTGGACACAGGGAAAAGCCCGATTTACGATGATATGGACTTGCTTACGGTGAGAGGTATCGGATTGCATAAGATTCACGATTGAAGCGTCTGTAAGAAGGTTACAAATGTCGGTAATAAGGGTACATAAGCCTGTATAATTGCGCTTTATCTTTGCAACAATCAATTTATTAAACGGAACAAATATGGATATTTTCGAAAAAGATCTTTCGGGTGCCATGGTCTCGCCCGACGAACCCGGTTACGACCAACTGATTAGTACTATTTTTGACACAATGAGCATAGCTGCGGAAATGAATGCCAAAGGATGGCTCTCACCCGAAGAAGTGCACGACTACCTGCGCCGCATCACAGGCAGGGAAATTGACCCCAGCACCACACTGCTCCCCCCGTTCTATGTGGATTACGGCAAAAACATCCGCATCGGCAAAGGATGCTGGATTCAACAAGGCTGCACCTTCTTTGACCGTGGCGGTATTACCATCGGCGACGGGGTGTTCATCGCCCCAAAAGTAAACCTCATCACCATTAACCACAACCCGAATCCCGACAATCGCAGCGCGACATACGGCCGTCCCATCATCATCGAGGACAAGGTATGGATAGGCATTAATGCCACCGTGCTGCCCGGCGTGCGCATTGGTTACGGTTCCATCGTCGGCGCCAACAGCGTGGTGACGCACGATGTACCGCCTATGACAATTGTAGGCGGCAATCCGGCGAAGTTTATTAAGAAGATAGAAGTAAAAAAATGAGAACAGCGGAACTTGCCAAGATTGAGATTCATGGCTCGCGCAGCGGCAAAGACATCCCCCAATTAGGTACTGTACCCGGAAATGCAACTATCCGACAGAGTCCGCTGGCATTTCCCGAAATTCCCAATAATAATCATAACAACAATATACAGAATGATGGAAACAGTAAAATTGAACAACGGCATGGATATGCCGATTTTAGGCTATGGCGTATATCTCGTAAAGCCGGAAGAGTGTGAACGTTGTGTGCTCGATGCCATCAGCGTGGGTTACAGGCTGATTGATACCGCACAGGCTTATTATAATGAGGAGGGTGTGGGCAATGCCGTGGCAAAATGTGGCGTCCCGCGCAACGAACTGTTCCTTACCACCAAAGTATGGATAACCAATGCTGGAGAGGAAAAGGCGGCGCGTAGCATTGACGAATCACTCCGTAAGTTGAGGACGGACCATATCGACCTGTTGCTCATCCACCAGCCTTTCAGTGACTATACCGGAACTTGGCGGGCAATGGAGAAAGCCGTGCGTGAGGGTAAGGTACGTGCCATAGGCCTTTCCAATTTCTATCCCGACCGCTTTGTGGACATGGCGGAATATGCGGAAATCAAACCTGCCGTGAATCAGTTGAAGACCAATGTATTCAGTCAACAGTGGGATGCCGAGGCGGAAATGAAGTCTTACGGCACACATATCATGGCATGGGGGCCATTGGCACAAGGCGACTCCGAATTGGAGAGCAATCCCGTCATGAAAGCCTTGTCGGAAAAATACGGAAAGACTCCCCAGCAAGTGGCTCTACGCTACCTCATCCAGCGGGATATCATCGCCATTCCCAAGAGCACACACATCGAACGCATGAAGCAGAACTTGGACGTGTTCGACTTCATGCTTACTCAAGAGGAAATGGAAAGCATCCGCCCGTTGGACAAACCGCAGGATTTCCGTTGGTCGCACCGCAATCCAGAGCTTGTCAAATTCTTATGGAATTACGACAAACAGTTCAACCCGAGCCACCCAAAGTGAACCAAGCACCTGTTTAAGATTCCATTTCCCCGGCCATGTCGGACGAAGCGGACACCCTTCTACGCGACAAGGGCAAAGAAGGGATGGCATCTACAACAGCCCCCCGCAACAGTTCATCTCCTCCACTCCGCCCGCCCCGGCATCCTGCATCTCTATCAGGAACAGCCGGGCGCACATTTCGGCATCGTCTCCAGCCCGGTGGTGCCTGCCGCAGGGTATCCTGAACTGGCCGCACAGGTAATCCAGACTGTTGCAACCGAACCGATAGAGCCTGCGGGCGGCGCGCAGGGTACAATAATAAGTGACATCCGGCTTCTCCAGGCCATACAACTCCAACGAATGGCGGATGCAGCCCATGTCGAAAGCGGCGTTGTGGGCCACGAGCACGGGACAACGCTCAAGATACCCGGCTATCTCGGCCCACACGTCGGGAAACTCCGGCGAATGGGCGGTATCGCACGGGCGGATGCCATGTATCTGTGTGTTCCAGTAGCTGTACAAGTTGCCTTGCGGGCGGACGAGCCACGAACGGGTCTCCACAATCTCAGCGTCGCGCACCACGCAGATGCCGGCCTCGCACACGGAGGCCCGCCGGGCGGTGGCGGTCTCGAAGTCGATAGCGATGAAGTTGATTCCTTGCATGGTTTCTTTCAATGGTGATGCCGCAAAGTTACGCAGAAGGCAGTGAAAAAACGCGGCCCAAGGGAAATATTTTACAGGAACCGTTCCCCATCCCCACCCCTACTCCCTTCGTTATTCCTTCGTTATTGGTTCGTTTTTGGTTCGAGTGCATGGGAACGAACAAGAGGCGGGGAAAGGTGGCCGAAAAAAAGGGGGAGCATCAAGCAGAAAGTTGAGATGCTCCCCAGGAAACTGTCTCCGCCAAGGGCCTCAGCGGTCGGAAGACAGGACGTCTCCCACTTGCTGGCAGATGCTTTCCATGCCTTTGATGGAGGGATGCCCCCACTGTTTTTCGATGTCGTGCAGGCGGATGTTGGTAATGCCGTAATGGCGGCAGATTTTGTCTATCGAGGAGGTCACCGGTTCAGAGAGTTCGGAGTTGGTGATGTTGTAGATGCGGGCCTTGGGATAGTGGGAAATGAGGTAATCGAGCATGTAGCAGAATGCGGGCCGGAAGTCGTAAAGGTCTTCTTTTTCCCAATCGGCATACTGGAAGCGGCCCAAGGGGACGCCGGCCCAACTGTCGTTAGTACCGCCGAAAAGCAGGATGATGTCGGGGTCGCCCAAGTCGTCCAGGCGGGTGACAAAAGCCTGGTCGGAATAGTCCTTGCCGTCATATCCGGTACAGCAGATGGTGGAGCCGGAATAGGCGTTGTTGGTGTCGAGCAGGTAGCCATAGCGGTCAAGCAGGAGGTGCCACCACATTTGTTCGTACTTCTTGACATCGTTGGCCCTCTCCTCGCCGGGGATGCCATACCAGGTGAGGTTGGAGCGCGGGGTGACATGCCCGTAGAAGGCGGAATAGGAATCGCCGAGGATGGAAATCGTCTGCGCCTTGCCGGCCGGGAGGGATTCCAAGATTTTTTTGACGTGCTGATGCAAGATGTGGAAAGCGGGGTCGGCCATCGCGCCGTGGTCGTGCCCGCCTATTTCATAAAGATCGGTCTGCGTATGTCCCACCAGCTTCATCATGCGCCACATATAGGCGTTTTCCTCGTAGCGGCCGAAGAGTTCTATTTCGCGGTCACCGGTGATGAGGACAAGGGGCGGCGCATCCTTGCGCACATGGAAGAGGGGCGCGAAGCGGTCGATGGTGGGTTGCAGGTTGGGAATGCCTTGCATTTGCCGGTAAGAGAAGTGGCTGATCATCTGCCCGCTGAAGGGAATCAGGCCGGCCAGGCGGTCAGCGTCGATGTCATACTTGGCCAGCCAGGACTTGTCGAGTCCCAGCATCGTGGAGAGGTAGCCGCCGGCCGAGTGCCCGGACAGGAAGATTTTGCGGGTACTTCCTCCATAGTTCTTGATTTCGCGGAAAGTCCACGCGACGGCTTCGGCGGCATCGCCGATGCAAGTGGCAATGTCCACTTTGGGCAAGAGGCGGTAGTTGACACCTACGACAACCAGGCCGCTTTCGCGCAGCTTGGCCGGGATTTCCTTGCTCCCGCCAGTCAGGCCTCCGCCGTGGAACCAGACGACAACCGGGCAATCGGTCTTGCCCTGGGGATAGTAGACATCGAGCTTGCACCGCTCGCGGGCGTAAGCATCGTCGGACGAAGTGTAAGAAAGGTCGCGCGCCCATTGGTAAGAAGTTTCCTGGGCAAAAAGCGCCGTGCATACGAAGATGCAGAGGAAAGTAAAGAGATACTTTTTCATGATAAGTTGAAATGTGAATGTTTTTGTTGTGATGCGGGCAAAGGTACGGAAAAAATCGGGGCAGGCAAGAAATCGGGTGTTTTCTTACCACATCTTCACACAAGAAGGGGCCGGAAACAAAGATAGGAAGAAAATATCGGCCCATCTTTCTGTTTTTTCTATAAATAATGCCTATCTTTGCCCATATTATACTAACTATTAACCCCATCCGACATGATGAAAAAAGTCAATCACCTGCTCATGGCCGGCACATTCATTGCCGCTTGCACATCGTGCAGCAAAGAAGTCGAGGCCACGTACCAAGTAGTCCCGCTCCCCCAAGAGATCAGTTTGGCGCAAGAAGCCCCGTTCCGCCTCACCCAGAGTACCGTCATCGCCTACCCCGAAGGCAACACGCTGTTGCAGCGCAACGCCGAGTTCCTGGCCGAATACCTCCGGCAGTCCGTGGGCTTCGCCCCCCAGACCCGCCCGTTCGCCGAGGGACAAGAACCTGAAAAAGGCTGCATCCGCCTGGACATAGACGATGACATCGAATCCGCCGAAGGCTACACGCTGACCGTCGACGCCGACGAGGTGGAGATAGAAGGGCAGACACCCAACGGCGTATTCTACGGCATACAGACCTTGCGCAAGTCCATCCCTGCCGGCGAAGCCACCGACGTCCTGCTGCCTGCCGGCGAGGTAAAAGACGCCCCGCGCTTCGGCTACCGGGGCTTCATGCTGGACTGCTCGCGCCACTTCTTCCCCGTGGAGTTCGTCAAGAGATTCATCGACATCCTGGCCTTGCACAACATCAACACCTTCCACTGGCACATCACCGACGACCAGGGCTGGCGCATCGAAATCAAGAAATATCCCGAACTGACCCAGATAGGCTCCACGAGAAGCCGCACAGTCATCGGACGCAACACGCCTGAGTATGACAATACGCCCTACGGCGGCTTCTACACCCAGGACGAGGCGCGCGAAATCGTGCGCTACGCACAGGAACGCTACATCACGGTCATCCCCGAAGTGGACCTGCCGGGACACATGCTGGCCGCGCTGGCCGCCTATCCCGAACTGGGCTGCACGGGCGGCCCGTACGAGGTCTGCCCGAACTGGGGCGTGTTTGAAGATGTGCTCTGCATCGGCAACGAAAAGACATTCGAGTTCCTCGAAGGAGTGCTCGACGAAATCACCGACATCTTCCCCGCACGCTACATCCACATCGGCGGCGACGAAGTGCCCCGCACGCGCTGGGAGAAGTGCCCGAAATGCCAGGCACGCATCCGCCAGTTGGGCCTGAAAGACGACAAAGAACATTCGGCCGAGGACCACCTGCAAAGCTACTGCATGGCACGCATCGAGAAATACCTGAACGGCAAAGGCCGGCAGATTATCGGCTGGGACGAAATCCTGGAAGGCGAAGTGGCGCCCAATGCCACCGTCATGTCGTGGCGCGGGCTGGAAGGCGGCATCAAAGCCGCAAAGTTAGGCCACGATGTCATCATGGTGCCCACTTCATACGCTTACTTGGACTATTACCAGACCGACAACCGGAACGGCGAACCCCTGGCCATCGGCGGCTATGTGCCCATCGAGAAGGTTTACAGCCTCGAGCCGATGCCCGACGTGCTGACTGACGAACAGAAGAAACACATCATCGGCGCCCAAGCCAACCTGTGGACGGAATACGTCCTGGACGGCGCCCACGTGGAATACATGGCGCTCCCGCGCATGGCCGCCCTCAGCGAAGTGCAATGGACGCAACCGGAGAAAAAGAACTACGAGGATTTCCGCAACCGCCTCATGCCGCTGCTGAACCTCTACAAGCTGGACAGCATCAACTACTCGAAAGCCATGTTCGACATAAAGGCCAACTACACCACCCAGTCTGCAGCAAGCGGAGAACCGGGACAAGGCCATATCGTGGTCGAAATGAGCACTATCGACAATGCGCCCATCTACTACACCCTCGACGGGACAGACCCGACGACGGCTTCGACGGCCTACACGGCACCGGTCAGCATCGGCCAATCCGCCGAGTTCCGGGCAGTGGCCATCCGTCCTGACGGACAGAGCAAAGTGGTAAAGAAACAATTCAACTTCAACAAAGCCACCCTGCGTCCCATTGAGTTCGTAGGCGAAGGCCCCTCGCCGCGCTTCACTTACAAAGGCGCCGTGACCCTGGTGGACGGCCAGACCGGCCCCGACACCTACGGCGGCGGTCCGTGGCTCGGATTCTATAACGGAGACGCCGAAGTAGTGATTGACCTGGGCGAAGGCGGGCAGGAAATCAGCCGCGTCGCCACCCATGCCAACGTGGACATGGGCGCCTGGATCATGGGAGCCACGGGCATGGAAGTGCTCGTTTCTGACGACAAGAAGGATTTCCGCCAGGTAGGCATGATTGAATGTCCCGAACAGACCGACATCAACAAGAAGGAAATCGAAAACTACGAAGTCTCCTTCGAGCCTGTCAAAGCGCGCTACCTGAAAGTCATCGTTAAACGCGCCAAGGCCCTGCCCAAGGGACATGCCGGAGCCGGACAGCCTCCCTACTTGTTCATCGACGAGATAGAAGTAGACTGATAAGGCCGCAACATAGCAAAAGACACCCTGAGATGCCGGAAGAGGAGAAAGGTCTCCGCCTTCCGGCATCTTCTCCATCACAAGCCACAGACAACTTTATTTTAAACCACAACAAATATGAAACGACTGACAAATCTGATTCTTGCATTGATGCTGTGCATGAGCGTCTTCGCCCAAAAAGACGCAGCTTACTGGAACAAAATGGCCGACGGAATGGCACAATCGCTCATCAAGAATTTCTGGGGTGCCAACTTCCAGGGTTATCCAGACCGCTATTACTTCAACTATGGAAGCAACCTTTCCAACATGACCACCAATCATTACTGGCCGCAAGCCCATGCCATGGACGTGCTGGTGGACGCCTACATGCGCACCGGCGACAAGCAATACAAAAAACTCTTCCCCCTGTGGTGGGAAGGGGCACCCCGCTTCAACTTCGCTGGCAAGATGAACCCCAAAGACCCGTGGTGGAACGTCTTTGTCGACGACATGGAATGGATGGTACTGGCGCAGATACGCATGTTCGAAGCCACCCGGGACACTAAATACATAGCCAAGGCACGGCAGATGTATGACGACTGGATCTGGCCTACGTGGGGACCGGAGGACGAAGCGCCCTGGTACGGCGGAATCACCTGGAAGACGGACGTGGCCAAGAGCAAGAATGCCTGCTCCAACGGCCCTGCCGCGCTGATTGCCGCCCGGCTCTACCGCTTTTACGAGCAAGCCAAGTTCAAAGACGGGAAGCGGAGGAACGCCTACCTGAACGAGGCCATCAAAATCTACACGTGGGAAAAGAACAACCTCTTCGACCGGAAGACGGGGGCTGTTTACGACAACATGAACGGGAAGGGCGAGATACAGCGCAACTGGATTTTCACCTACAACGTCGGCACATTCCTGGGCGCGGCGCATGAGTTGTACCTCATCACGGGCGACCAGCAATACCTGGCCGATGCCGTATTGGCGGCGAAGTATGTCACCGACCATCTGTCGGCAGACGGCGTGCTGCCCGATGCCACATCCGGAGACGGGGGCTTGTTCCACGGCATCTTCTTCCGCTACTTCGTGAAGTTAGCGAATGAAGAGAGTTTGGACTTAGACACACGCCGCAAGTTCCACGACTACCTGACGAACTTGGCAACCGTCATGGCCGAACAGGGCATCAACCAGAAGACCATGCTTTATGCCGGACGCTGGCGTAAAGCACCGGCCGACGACGAGCCGGTAGGACTGACACCCCAACTCACCGGCTGTATGCTGATGGAAGCCATGTGCGTGCTCAAGCCCCTGTAAACGACCAAGCCGGCAAAAAGCCATATTAGCGGTAAAAGATTCTGTAAAATAGGTAGTTCAGGTATTAAGAATCTTTACTACCTTTGCAAGCGGGAAGAAATGTTCTTCCCGCTTATCATTTAACCACACTTACTTATGCTACGTAAAATAAGACTAACGTTGGCCGTCTTGTTCTTTGGCCTCATCACGCTTCTGTTCTTGGACTTCACGGGCAGCCTCCACGCCTGGTTCGGCTGGATGGCGAAGATTCAATTCCTGCCTGCCCTGCTTGCGCTGAACGTGGGCATCGTGTTGCTCCTCGTCGTGTTGACTCTCCTGCTGGGCCGCGTTTATTGTTCCGTCATCTGCCCGCTGGGAATCCTGCAAGATGTCATTTCGTGGATGAACGGCCGCCGCAAGAAGAAGCGCTACCGCTTCTCCTACTCCCCCGCCATGTCGTGGTTGCGCTATTCCGTGCTGGGCGTGTTCATCGTCTCTTTGTTGGCCGGATTCGGCTCGATTGTCGCGCTTCTGGCCCCTTACAGTTCTTACGGGCGCATTGCCTCCAACGTATTCGCTCCCGTCTACCGCTGGGGCAATAACATTTTGGCATACTTTGCCGAGCGCATCGACAGCTATGCCTTCTACGAAACGGATGTCTGGCTGAAGACGCTGCCCACGTTCCTCATAGCCGTAGCCACGCTGGTGGTGCTCATCGTACTGGCCTGGCGCAACGGCCGCACTTATTGTAACACCATCTGCCCGGTGGGCACGGTACTGGGCTTCCTGTCGCGTTTCTCGCTGTTCCGCATCACGATAGATACAGACAAGTGCAACGCCTGCGGGCTGTGCTCGCGCCGCTGCAAGGCGGCCTGCATTGATGGCAAAAACCACTGCGTGGATTATAGCCGCTGCGTGGCCTGCATGGACTGCATCGACACCTGCACGCACGACGCCATCCACTACCGTTTTGCCTACGGGCGCAAGGCCGGGAAGCCGGCTCCCGCCCCGGAAACGCAGGAGAACCCGCGCCGCAGTTTCCTGACTGCCACCGCCCTCTTGGCCACCACCGCCCTCGTGAAGGCTCAGGAGAAGAAGGTGGACGGAGGACTGGCCACCATTGAGAAGAAGAAAATACCCAACCGCCAGACACCCATCCTGCCGCCCGGCGCAAAGAGTGCGCACCACTTTGCCCAGCACTGCACGGGCTGCCAACTCTGCGTGTCGGCCTGCCCCAACGGCGTGTTGCGCCCCAGCACGGATCTGATGAAACTGATGCAACCGGAGATGTCTTACGAGCGGGGATACTGCCGCCCCGAATGTGCACGCTGTGCCGAAGTCTGCCCCACGGATGCCATCCGCCTGACAGACCTGGCTGAGAAGGTATCCACGCAAGTAGGCCACGCCGTTTGGGTGAAAGAAAACTGCGTGGTGCTGACCGACGGCGTGGAATGCGGCAACTGCGCCCGCCACTGCCCCACAGGAGCCATACTGATGGTACCCTCAGACCCCGGGAACGAAAAGTCGCGCAAGATTCCCGTGGTCAACGTAGAACGTTGCATCGGCTGCGGCGCGTGCGAGAACCTCTGCCCCGCCCGTCCTTTCAGTGCCATCTACGTGGAAGGGCACGAAGTGCAGCGCACAGTCTGAGGAACGACCACGCGGCATGTCCAAGTCCGCCGGCAAGTTCCGGACTGTATTCAGAACTGGAAATAGATGAAGGGCTGCACGTCTGCGCTCTTGACCTGGATAACGAGATAAACCAGTGAAACCAACAGGGCCGCTTTCCCCGCCAAAGGGAGGGCGGTCACTTTTTTTATGCCCCACTGCTCCCACGTGTCCGGCAGGAAATGCAGCACGAAACCGAGAGCCATCAGCAGGAACACGGCGGGATAACCGGCCAACAATTGCGGGAACAGCTCCGGATGGAAAGAAGTGGCTATCTGTCCCAGCATGGCTACGGCGTCAGCAAAGCTTGCCTGGCGGAAAAACACCCAACAGAAACAGACAAAGTGGAACGTCAGCACCACACCCAGCACGCGGCGGAAGCCCCGGCTCTGCCAGCCTTTGGGCCGGCCGGACAGTTGCATCCACGCTTTGTGCAAGGCTAAGGCCACACCATGCAACATGCCCCAAAATACAAAATTCCACGACGCGCCGTGCCACAATCCGCCTAAGAACATCGTGACAACCAGATTCAGGTATTGGCGGAATTTTCCCCGGCGGTTGCCGCCCAACGAGATGTAGAGGTAATCACGCAGCCAGGTGGAGAGGGAGATGTGCCAGCGATGCCAAAATTCGGTGACGGAAGCCGACTTGTAAGGCGAACGGAAATTCTCGTTGAAATGGAAACCCAGCAGGAGAGCCAGCCCGATGGCCATGTCGCTGTATCCCGAGAAGTCGCAGTAAATCTGGAGGGCATAGCCATAGACGCCCAGCAGGTTCTCCACGCCCGAATAGAGCGAGGGATGGGCAAAAACCCGTTCGACAAAGTTCACACTGATGTAGTCCGAGATGATTGCCTTCTTGAACAACCCGCAGGCTATCAGGAAAACGCCGCGCCCGAACATCTCCGGCGAGACCTGGAGCGGACGACGTATCTGCGGAAGGAAATCGCGGGCGCGGACGATTGGCCCGGCCACGAGCTGGGGGAAGAAGGAAACATAGAACGCATAGTCCAACAGACTGGCCAGGGGAATGACCTGCTTCCGGTAGACGTCTATGGTATAGCTGAGGGACTGGAAGGTAAAAAATGAGATGCCCACAGGCAGAAAGATGTCAAGAGCCGTAAACGTGCCGCCCGTCAGCGATGCCCACAAGCCGCCCAAGAAATCGGTGTACTTGAAATAACACAGCAGTCCCAAGTTGACCAACAGGCTCAGCACTACCCACGCCTTGCGCTGCCACGCAACTATGCAGCGACCCATCCGGCGGGCGATGAGGAAGTCGCTCACCGTCACCACCGCCAGCAGGAAGAAGTACATCCCGCTGCTCTTATAATAAAAGTAATAGGAAAAAACTGTGACGAAGAGCAGACGTGCCGTCGTGCGGCGTTGCAAAAGGAAATAGGCCACCGCCAGGGCGGCAAACAGCCAGATGAACAGCCCGCTGCTGAAGAGGAGCGGGGCCTGCGGATCGTAGGTAAAGACTTCCGCCAGGCGGGCAGGGTCGATGTTCCAGTCACTCCAGTTCATAGGCGCATTGTTTGTCAAATTGTTCCTTGCCGTGCATGAGGGCCTCGTATAACAAAACAGCCAAATGCTTTCCGCCCCGGAAGTTGATGTGCGTATAGTCCAAGTTGGCCATTGGCGGATCGGCTTCCGCCAGGCGTGCCATGCTCCCGCTCCCCCCCATCGCCCCAAACAAATTCCAAAAAGCCACCCCGCAGTCGGCCGCCAGGCTCTGCTGGTAACGCAGCAGATGCCTGATGCCGGGCATCGTCTGCCAGCGGCCGGCGTCGTCGCGCACATCGCGGTCGCCCACGCCCACCAGCAGGATAGACGCTCCGGGGAAGGCCGCTTTTATCCGGTCGATGCTTGTGCGCATCCCCGACACATAGCGGTCGTAGTTCCATCCTTGTTCGGTGGCAATGTTCAACCCATATTGCAGGACGACCAGGTCATAGGGACGCAACTCGCCGAAAGCCCGCAAGGTCTTCTCGGGAATGGTACGGATAGACAGTCCCGACGAGGCGCGCAACGAAAAGTTATCCAGCGTGATGCCTCGCATACCGTCCAGGAAAAGTCCGTAAAAGATAGTCGAATCGGCCTGCGCCACCGTCCAGCGCACGCGCCCGATGCGCCCTTCCACCGTGGCCGCCTGCAAGCGGCGCGAAGGGCGGAAGCGGCGCATCTTTGCCTCTCCCCCGTTTACCCGCACGCCCAGGGTTGCCCAGCCCCGGTTGGCAAACAAGATGCCCGCTTTTTGACAGGTATCCAAGCGGGCGGCGTATTCCGACTGGCCGCGCAGTTCAACATAGGCGCCGGCCCGGGGAAAGAAGTAACGTCCCGCAATGCCTTGCAGGCGACGGTCAAAGTCTGTACTGTCCGTCCAGGCATGACTTTCCCATCCGTCAAACGCGTGGCGCACGGTGGGACGGAAATCCTTGATGGGTGAAGCAATATCCACATAACCCACGCCGCAACCGCCATAACGGGCTTGGAGCAGGGCGCGCAAGTCGGCCGTCAGGATGTCTCCTTCGATGAAGGAATCGCCGAAATAAGCGATGCGCACCGGGCGACGCCCGGCTTCGTCCAGTGCACGGTAGAAGGCGGCCATTCCCCTCCCGGTGCTGTCGCCGTAGTCTTCTATGCAGGTCATGCCTGGCGGGCACGAGTCCGTGAAGGCGGGGGGCTGTCGGGGAGGCAGAGGCAACAACGAATCTACCCCGGCATCCGGCATGGGTAGGGGGCGCACGTCGGCCAACAAGTCCACCTTCCGCATCCGGTGGCCTTCGACCTCAAAGGCTGGCAGGGCGTGGAGCAGCAACAACGCGCCCAACACAAGCAAGGACAGCACAGCGGTATTTCGCAAGACATTTTTCTCCATACTCGAAAACAAAGATAGGCAATCCGGCCCAGCCTGCACATCCTTTAACAATTATTTTGAGGCCGTAGGAAACGGGGAAGGCATCTGCAAGCTCCGCACGCAGGCAGCCAGAAAGAAGATTTTAAGACAGATAAGTTTGCGCGGCTCATTCAAAAACCGTACTTTAGCCGACGGAATACGAAAGGAACTTAGCAGATGAGAAAAACATGTTTCATAGCCTTGCTACTGTGGCTGGTCTTCGCCCAGGCCAGCAAAGCGCAACAAATCCTCTACTCGAATGCGGAGGAACTGGCGGAAGGCCGGGGTGACACCGTCACTACCCTGCGCGTGGAGCGCCGCACCCTGAACCAACTTTACCTGATAGGCGGGGGCGACTACCGCATCGAAGCCCCCCAGAACCGCAGCCTCTGCCGTTACCTGCGCAAGCGCTGCTATGCCGTCCGCATCGACACGGCCCTCTACGTCAACTGCCGCAAGATGCGTTACCAACGCTACCGCCTGGGAGGCTGGTATGCCCCGGCCTTCGAGATAGGCGGGCACATCTACTACACCGCCCAACCCGTAGGCCAGGCTGCGACCGAAACACTCACGCCGGACGACAAACAAAAGCTGGGCGGCCAAGTGGGCGACGCTATCCAGGCATCCGGCTTGGTGGAACAGCGTGTATTCTACGAACTGGACCTGCAGACCGGCCGCTCGGCCTTCGTGGGCAAGGAACGGATGCGCAAGTTGCTGGCCGGACATCCCGAACTGCTGGAAGAGTTTGAGCAGGAAACGAGCGAGGCGGCTGAGGTAATAGGTAAATACCTACACCGGATAAAATAGCCGTGAGGGGGATACGGTTTTGACGGTGCATCTCCAATGATATTTTGTTCTGTTTTTGTCTCATGCGTTTGAAACACTTTGTTTCATCGTACAAAACCAAGCGTTTCACTGGGATGAATGATTTTTGGACACTTATTTCACTGTCACTTTGCAAATTAGGCACACCGCATCTGTCCCTTCTCCTTCCGGCGCAGACATTCCCTACTGGCACCATCCGCCTGACACTCCCCATGGATACCATCGCCTTGAACGAGAGGGATGTAACCTGTGTACGGATGACTTTCCAACTAACCGCATAAAGGCTCTTCAGACGAAGATTAATGACCGCCAGGCAGATTTTTCTTGCCCGGAAGGCGGATATAATGAGATTATTTCATACTTTTGCAGGTGGACGAAGCATTCTTGTCTGCGACATATTGAAAACAAAGAGGCGTTATGTCTTCTTCTTGTGTGTGAAAAGCGTCGGAAACTTATTCACGTTATAGACAAGAGTTGGCGTAATGGTCTCCACGCATATGCGTGGGGCTGTTATTCCCACATCTGTCTATAAAGGTATTTCCGACCACCTTCACACTAAGACGTGGATATACAGTTCCACGCTCTCTTTTTGTGAACCTGTTAATGCCTTTATGGAACTGCGAGGGCAGTCGAACTGATTATGAAAGTGCTGAAAGATTTAAGTTTGCTACTGATGTCCTTTTTATGGATAGGCAGTTTGGTCGCCTGTAGTAATAACGAAGGGGGAATACGGATAATCCAGATGTTTCCACGGAATTTACTCCCTCGCAGGAGTCTACTATCTATTTCTCTGATGGCATTGATTTCGGTGCCAATGCGGGGGAGCAGGAAATTACTTTCACGTCCAATAAAGGTTGGAGCGTCAATTCTACTACACAATGGTGCAGGGCGGTGCCAGACCATGGTTCTGCGGGTGATGGCTCGTTTTTGATTGTCGTGGACGAAAACCAAACCATCGAAAGACGGGAAGGCGTACTAACCTTGAAAGTTGGAGAAATGAACAATTACATTACAGTCCGTCAAGGTAGTGCGGGAAGCGCAAAGATTCACGTGGCGGAAGCCGGTACACTGCCGGCTTTATTGGGCGACAATTATGGGCAAATAACAGATTTGGAGTTATCTGGAGAGTTGAATGGGACGGACTTCAAGTTTATGCTGGAAAAATTTATGGTTAGTTTGAAAAGACTGAATCTTGAAAAGGCGAGAATCGTGGCCGGCGGGGAAGCATACTTTACTCTTTTGGGTGATTACTATACGGAGACGGATAAGTTAACCACATATCTGTTGCCATCCTTTACCTACTTGTCTGAAGTGAAATTGCCTTCTTCTGTTACTGTAATAGGTGATTTCGGATTGAGTGGGTTATCTGAGCTCCTTTCTTTGGATATACCAGAATCTGTAGATAGTATAGGGACGGGAGCTTTTCTTGGTTGTAATAGATTAGAACGCGTTAATCTTCCAGAAGAACTTGACTATTTGGGAGATATGGCTTTTTTTAGTTGTCCACATTTATTGCAGGTAAATCTGCCACGAAACTTGTCTTATATAAGTTCTTCATTATTTATGGAGTGTAGAGATTTGCCAAGTATTGAGATTCCATCAACCGTAGATAGTATCGCAGTACATGCCTTTTATGGCTGCGAAAGTCTGACCAAACTTGTAATACCAAAGTCGGTTCGGTATATAGCTGCTGATGTGTGGGCCGGTTGTAGTAATTTGACAACTTTGGAATTTCATACAAAGGTTATCCCTCAAGTTTATTGTATGGCATATATTCCTCCTATAAATGAAATTATTATAGGAAATGAAGTGGAAGAAATCGAAACTTGGGCTTTTTCAGATTATACGCAATTGCGTACATTGACTATCCCGGCTTCCGTAAAGTCAATAGGCATGCATATCTTCGGGGTGGATTGTATGGAAGCTCTCCACATGCAGTCTGCCACTCCTCCGGAGACAGCCGGCTGTTTGGCAAATTGGAATCATGAGGGACTAAGTGCTTGTACCCTATACGTTCCTCGAGGCTCCAAAGCAGCTTATGAAGCCGTTGGCTGTCCGTGGACGGATTTCAAGGAAATCGTTGAAGAATAAACTTGTAGATTGAGCAGATATGAGAACTGATAGAATTGAACTTTACAATCGCTGGGTAGACAAAGTCTGCCATTATATCGAAGAGGTAGGCCCGCGCATCAACTGCACCAGTTGCGCTTTCCAGTCCAAACCCGTGTTGGCCAAATCGCCCGAAGTCATGTTCCTGGGTTACAACGCCCATGAGCCGTGGGGATATGCTGGAGCCAATCGGGAGCGTTTCTATGAAGGCAATCCTTCCTTTTATACCGACCGAGACAATCCTGCGTGGAAGATATGGCACAGACCTTACAGGGCATTCAACTCAGTCGGTTATTTGGAACCGATGACAGACGGGAACTTTGTCTTTATGAACGTCGTTTATTTCGGGTCGGACACCATCAAGGACTTTCAAGCAAAGTCAGGCAGTGCAGAGGTCGCAGCGCAATGCATGGATTTCACGGCAGAGGTGATACAGGACATCTTCCGCCCCAAGTGCGTGGTGTGCTTCTCTATTAACGATTGTTTCCGTCCGTTGGAGCGGCGTTTTGGCTTTGCGGAGGTGGAAACGATAACACCGTTGATGGTGAATGGCAATCCTGCCCGGCATAAGGTGGTCAAAGGCTTGTGGGACAACCTGCCTGTGTATGGCATTCCCCATCCCTCGGGGCGGGTAAGCTATGACGATTGGGGTGCCATTGCCTTGTATTTGAAGAATGAAATGACTGCCTTATAAGTTTGCGGAAAATGTTTGCTGAGAGCTATTATAAGATCTAGTAAATGCAGTTGTAGTAGTCTCATTCTACCACCGCAATCCCCATTTTCCCCATCAGGAAGCACGCATTCATGTTCTGCGCCACGCCCTCCCGCAGGCGGTAGCTGAAGGTCAGCGTGTCGCCCGTGATGTCGGCCTCGAAGCAATGGTTGCGGATTTGGCCGGGGAAGGCATCGGCCAGGGTGCCGAGAGCCAGGTCGTGCGTGGCGATGATGCCGTTGGCGTGGAGGGCCATGAACTGGCGGATGAGGGCCAGCGAGCCTTTCTGCTTGTCGGTGGAGTTGGTGCCCTTCAGTATTTCGTCCAGGATGATGAAGAGACGTTCGCCCTGTTGCAACTTGTCAATGAGGAGTTTCAGGCGTTTCAGCTCGGCAAAGAAGTAGGACTCGTTGTCGGTCAGGGAATCGCTGGTGCGCAGGCTGGTGACGAGGCGGACGGGCATCAGCTCCAGGACCGTGGCGCAGACCGGGGCACCGATGCAGGCCAGCAGGAAGTTGACGCCCACCGTGCGCAGGTAGGTGCTCTTGCCTGCCATGTTGGCGCCGGTGATGATGATGAACTCCGGGCGGCGGGTCATGCTGAAGTCGTTGCGCACGCAGCGGTCGCGGGGCATCAGCGGATGGCCCAGGGCGGTGGCGCGGAAGGTGAAGGCGTTGTTCGCCGGGGCGAGGATGGCGGGATACGTGTAGTCCGGATGGTTATAGGCAAAGGTGGCGAGGGACAGCAGCGCGTCCATCCGGCCGATAGCGTCGAGCCAGCCGGGCAGCGAGGCGGCGTGTTGCTCCTTCCATCGCTCGATGCGCATGATTTGCCACAGTTCCCAGAAGAAGGTGCCGTTCAGCACGGTGTACATCAGGTAGTTGTTGCGCTGGTCCAGTTCGTTCATCAGTTGGTTCAGGCGGAGGATGGCGTGCGAGGCGCGGCCGCTCTCTTCCTTGATGTCCGCCAGCAGCCGGGCTTGCAAGGGCTGTTCGTCCATCAGGCGGAGCAGGCGGGCGTAGGTGCCCAGTATCTGCAGCTTCTTGCCGTAGACACTTTGCACCCGCGTGACCTTTCCCGTGAAGAAGAAGCTGAGCATTGCGAAGGCTATCCACAAGATGCCCCAGGCGGAGGCAGACATCAGCCCTGCCAGGACGAGCCCCAGGCAGAGCGCATTGGCACCGCCCACCACGCAGGGCAAGGCACGCAGCAAGGGGCGGCAACGGAACGTTGTGGGGCTGACGGCCCAGGCTTGCAGTTCGCCCTCGTCGGCACTTCTCCCCTTGTGCAGCAGACCCAGGATGCGGAAGCGTTGGCGGAAGTCCGTCAAGGCGGACAACTCCCGCACGGCGGCCTGGCGGGCTTCTATCGCGGACTTGTCTTCCAAGTGTTCCCCCAGCCAGGCGGCCAGGCGGACCCGTCCGGGCTGCGTGCAGGTGCGGTTGAGGCAAGGGAAGAGGGAGCGCGGACCATAGACGTCGAGGTCGAAGGCATAGCGGTGCGCCAGGTCAATGTACTCCGCACCATCATCGAAGGCGGAAGTGTCCAAGTCCAGTGCAGCCAGTTCCTGCCGGTTGATTTCGGCCTCCTTCTCCAGGTAATCCTTGCGGCGGAACAGGCGGTTGTGGTACTTGACGAGGGCCAGGAAAGGCAACATCGTCGCCGCCAGGGCACCCGCCCACAGCGGCCAGCCGTCGTGACGCAGGGCGATGGCCGCCGCGATGCCTCCCACAAAGAGGACGACACGCAGCAGGCTGATGCGTAGTATCTGTTGTTGTACTTGTCTGAGGTTCGCTTCGGCACATTCTACCCGTTGGCGGTAGTCGGTGGCGATGGTTTCGATGGTCTGCATTACTTCAACTCACAAACTCAAAAACTTATAAACTTAAAAACTCACAATCTTAGCGCGGCTGCTGGCGGTGTTTGCGGATGAACTCCTCCAGTTCGACGGCCCCCTTGGGCGTGGAGACGCCGCGCAGGAAGGTGAACATGATGGACTCGTAGACCTCGAGGAAGGGGAACTCCTTGCAAATGTCGCTTTCCATGAGGATGTCCATCTGGGCGCGCACGAGCTGGTTGATGATGGCGAAGTTGACGTCTTCACGGAAGTAGCCTTGGCGCACGCCTTCGCGGAAGAAGTTGACGGCGTCCTCGCTTGTGCGGTTGTTGCCCCGCCGCAGGCATTCGAGGGCGCGGGGATACTTCTGTATGTCTTCGAAGAACTTCTTGTTGGTGTCGTGGAAGCGTTCGATGCTGCGCTGGTAGCGTCTCAGCAGCACTTCCAGCACGTTGTCCGTCTGCTCCATCAGCCCCTTCAGGTAGGCCTCTTCCCGCTCCACCTCGTGGTGGATACACTCAATGAGCAGCGTCTCCTTGTCCGCGAAGACTTCGTAGAGCGTGCGTTTGGAGATGCCGAACGAGGCGGCGATGTCGTCCATCGTGATGCTCTTGATGCCGTGCCCGGCAAAGAGTCGGCCGGCGGCTTCGATGATTTTCTCTCTTAATTCCCGGCGCTGGGACGGGTGTCTGGTTGGTTCGTTCATGGGTGGTTCTGTTGGAATGAATCTGTTTGCAAAGATAGGAAAAGAAAACCCAACGGCCAAGCGGGGTTTCCTCTTTTCTATTTGTAGAAGTTGGCGGTTTATGCACGAAGGTTCATCACTTTCTCCTGTATTCGTCATCATCGGGCATGATTTCGAGTTCGGGCGGTGCGGGAAGAGCGTTTTTGATGGTGACGTTGGGGTCTTGTCTCCAAAACATGGAAATATAATTCAGGTTTTTCCCCTCAGCGGATGGGGTAAACCGAACACTTTTTTTCAGTTCTATTTCGATTTCGCGATATACAGAAATTGGAACCAATGTATAAGGGGCTATCGATGTCAGTGTGGGGAATCTAAAGACGACATCTGCGATTTGCCCTGTCGCAGGATTAATATATAATGCAATGCACAATTCTATATGTTTGATTTTTGTTTTGATTTCTGGAGGGAAGGCTCGGTTTACGATGGCAAAACATTGTGGCTTGGTTTGATTCTCTTTTTCAAGCGGTTGTAGCCCAGGGAGAGATTTATATTTTTCTCCTGTACGCAGGTCTATTTGTTCGGTTTTATAATAATGGCATTCTGCATTATAAAGGCTTGCAACAGAGGCCTTGTTCACATCGCACTGATAGGTGTATCCGTCTTCGTGGAAGGTTTTGGTCTCGGCGTAATAGTTAGTCTGTGCAGATGTTCTACTGCATAAACAGATTATGAAGATACAAAAATAAATTGAAGTTTTCATCAGATACAATTTTTTACGAGATTTTTTAATAAAGAAAAGTTGTTGATTCCGCTTTGGCTTGGGTCATATTCATAAATTAATTCATCGGAGTAGCCTTCTGTTTCTTTGAAAGATTCAATGATTAGTTCTAATTGAACATTCAGCATTTCATTGTTAATTGGTTGTATAGATTGATCTAAGAAGAATTGCAAATCGGAAATATTTAAAAGGTAATCAAATTGTTCATACATTTCTTCCCAATAACTTCCCTTGAATTCCGGCAGGCTCCTGAGATAAAGGTACTGTGCGTAATGTGCCTCGATTTCGCAATTGAGAGTAGATTTGTTGAACTTGTCTTTTCCCTTGGTGTAATATTGCAGCGCGTGGAACATTTCGTGCAGCAAGCCGTTGCTTTGCACATAGTCCATGCCGATGCTGATGGTTTGTTCGTATGCGGAGAATCCGGAAGATCTGCCCGGAATGAACTCAATATGTATCTTCTTTCCGTCCAAAGCTTCGACCAAACCATTGTACAACGCTTCGCCCATACAGTTCTCTTCTATTTTATCTATCATATCCTCCAGGAGTTCCCAATTGTTGTCTATCATGTTCTTGTTTTCGAAGATTCTTTGGGCTTTTTCAGTCGTATCTCTCCCTCCGCCTACTGGTACTCCGGAGCCGCTTCCTCCTCCGCCGCTGCCCGATTGTGAGAAGATGTCATCATTTATATAGTCCGTCCAAACCTTGATCTCCCTGCAAGTTGTGCCTTTGTAGGTGGTGGTAGATATGCCGTTCAATTCTATGGTTACGTAGGCATCCCTGCATTCGATGCCGACAATTTCATAACCTCCGTATTCGCTGCGGGTAACCGGATGGTCGCGAAATTCCATGCCGGACGCATTCCCTGATCCAAAAACGTGATAACCCAAATAGTCGAACTGGTAATCTTGTCCGTGGCGACGGATGAGGTCGGCATCGCGGGTTACTGGTCCATAGTCCAGTAACCCGTTTTCTAATTTGAAGTACCAAAGTGCCCGAATTTCATTCGGGTGGTCGTTTTTGTAGAGGGGGACCCAAAAGTGGACGGCACCGCTGCCCGCCTCTTGGTAGATGTCGGCATAATCCCATAAAGGCAGGCCGTATGTTGCATGGAAAACTGCCATGAACGGCCGTTCCCGTTCGATGGCTTGCATGGTTTCTACAATGGGGGTCACACGCGTGTCGGTGCATTGGAACCAATCTTCTTGTTCGGGGTTACTGCCTCCATATTCTTCTTGCCAGCAGGAAAACAAGAGCAAGAGGAAACCTATCTGTATGAATTTTCTTCTCATGTTTGCAAAGATAGGAAAAGAAAACCCAACGGCCAAGCGGGGTTTCCTCTTTTCTTCCTTTCCGCGCCCCTCCCCTTGCGCCGCCCGCCTCCCGGGGTGAAAAAATGGGCACACCGTGACAAAAAGTTGAGCGGATGGGCAGAAAAACATATCTGCATCGCCGCACAAACTATGTATCAAGCCTTGAAACATATGTTTCAGCCGCTGATACATATGTTTCAGGGCTTGATACGTATGTTTCAGCCCTTGATACACAAGTTTTCCCGGCAGGTTTATACTTTTTTCTGCCCATGAAATAAACTTTTTCTGCCCATGAAATGAACTTTCTCTGCTCATGAAATAAACTTTTTCCGGCGAGGCAGGGAAGAATTTGCCGCGCTCCGTGGGCGGATTTCGGCGGGACATGTTTGTAGGCATAGGGAAATCCCCTGCGAGTCGTGGCGGGGCGAGGGATTCCATTTCCCGTAAAATAGGTACAAACATCGGGGATATGTCTACCATTTCGCCTCTTATGTTGCGTATCTTTGCAAAGTGAAACCAATTGCAAGGAATTATGACACTCGAAGAATTCAAGGATTTTGTCAAGACCGGCAAGCCGCTTGACACGGAAGAGATACATCAGTTCATGGACAAAATGGGTGGGGAGGCGAGGAAAATCACTTTCCGGCTGAACTCCGCCTATCATACTCCGGAGGAAATCAGGGACATCTTGTCCGAGCTTTTCGGGAAAGCCGTTCCCTCCACGCTCCGTGTGTTCCCGCCGTTTTATACCGATTTCGGCAAGAACATCGAGGTAGGCGAAGATGTGTTCATCAATGCCTGCTGCCATTTCCAAGACCATGGCGGCGTACGCATCGGAGACGGATGCCAGATAGGTCACAATGTGGTGTTTGCCACGCTCAACCATTTTCTGGAGCCGGAGAAGCGCAAGATGACTTATTCCGCGCCTATCGTCTTGGGGAAGAATGTCTGGATA
>CASEKR010000039.1 GCA_949288585.1 uncultured Bacteroides sp.
CCCGCGCGCTGGTGAACAATCCCGCCGTCATCCTGGCGGACGAGGCGACGGGCAACCTGGACACGCGCACTTCGTATGAAATCCTCGTCCTCTTCCAGCAGTTGCACCGCGAGGGGAGGACCATCATCTTCGTGACGCACAACCCGGACATCGCGCAATACAGCAGCCGGAACATCCGCCTGCGCGACGGCCACGTCATCGAGGACAAACTGAACACGAACATCCTCTCGGCGGCGGAGGCGCTGGCGCGGCTGCCGAAGAATGTGGATGACTAAGCTGGGATTTAATTCTTTAGACGCAGATGACGCAGATAACGCTGATTTATAATTTTAGATGGCAGATAATCAGTTTATAAAGATAATGAATCTGCGTCATCCGCGTCATCTGCGTCTGAAAAATCATCACCGATAAACCATCATCAACAGTAAACTATGAACGGAACAAACCTCTTCAAGATAGCCCTGCGCGCCCTGGCAAACAACAAGATGCGCGCCTTCCTGACGATGCTGGGCATCATCATCGGCGTGGCGCAACAAGATGCGCGCCTTCCTGACGATGCTGGGCATCATCATCGGCGTGGCGTCGGTCATCACGATGCTCGCCATCGGCCAAGGCTCGAAGCGCAGCATACAGGCGCAGATAGCCGAGATGGGCTCGAACATCATCATGATACACCCCGGTGGCGAGCGGCGCGGCGGCGTGCGCATGGACCCCAGCGAGATGCAGACGCTGAAGCTGGCGGACTATGAGGCGCTGCGCGACGAGACCAACTTCCTCTCCGCCGTCAGCCCGAACGTCAGCAGCAGCGGACAGCTCATCGCGGGCAACAACAACTATCCCAGCAGCATCAGCGGCGTGGGGACGGAATACCTGGACATCCGCCAGCTCAGCATCGCGCAGGGCGAAATGTTCAGCGAGGCGGACATCCAGGTTTCGGCGAAAGTCTGTGTCATCGGGCAGACCATCGTAGACAACCTCTTCCCCGGCGGGCAGGACCCCGTGGGCAAGGTCATCCGCTTCAACCAGGTGCCCTTCCGCGTGGTGGGCGTGCTCAAGGCGAAGGGTTACAATTCCATGGGTATGGACCAAGACGACATTGTCCTTGCCCCCTACACCACCGTGATGAAGCGCCTGCTGGCCCAGACCTACCTGGAGGGCATCTTCGCCTCCGCCCTCAGCGAGGACATGACGGACTATGCGACAGACGAAGTGACCACCATCCTGCGCCGCAACCACAAGCTGCAGGAGGACGAGGACGACGACTTCTCCATCCGCTCGCAGCAGGAACTTAGCTCGATGCTCAACAGCACCACCGACCTGATGACCACGTTGCTGGCCTGCATCGCGGGCATCTCGCTCGTGGTGGGCGGCATCGGCATCATGAATATCATGTACGTCTCCGTCACGGAGCGGACGCGCGAGATAGGCCTGCGCATGTCCGTCGGCGCGCGGGGCATCGACATCCTGGCCCAGTTCCTGATAGAGGCCATCCTCATCAGCATCACGGGCGGGCTGATAGGCGTCATCATCGGCTGCGGGGCATCGTTCGTCGTGAAAAACGTCGCACACTGGCCCATCTATATCCAGACGTGGAGCGTCTTGCTGTCCTTTGCCGTCTGCACGGTGACGGGCGTGTTCTTCGGCTGGTATCCGGCCAAGAAAGCGGCACAACTCGACCCCATCGAAGCCATCCGCTACGAATAATGGGGAATAATGTTTATCTTTGCCACATGAAACATACCAACGCACACCTGCGCTATGTCGAAGTCCTCATCCACGTCATCGGGTGGGGCATCGTCTTCGGCTTCCCCTTCCTGATGATGAGCCGCAGCGGCTTCAACATCACCTGGCCGGACTACCTGCGCCACGGCTGCATCGTGCCGCTGTCGTTCCTCATTGTCTTCTACGCCAACTACCTGTTCCTCATCCCGCGCTGCCTCTTCGCCGGGCGGCCCCGTCACTACATTATATACAACGTGTTGCTGATAGCAGGAGTATTGCTGGGCGCCCACCTGTGGCAAGAATACGCCTTCATCCTGGACGCGCCCCGGCAGCCCCGGGCTCCCCACCGCATCGGGCCGCCCCGCTGGCTCTTCACGTTGCGCGACACCTTCTCCATGGTACTGACCGTCGGACTGAGCGCAGCCATCCGCCTCAGCAAGCGCTGGGTGCAGATAGAAGAGACCCGACGCGAAGCCGAGAAAAGCCGCGCGGAAGCCGAACTGAAGAACCTGCGCAACCAACTGAACCCGCACTTCCTGCTGAACACGCTGAACAATATCTATGCCCTCATCGCCTTCGACGCGGACAAGGCACAGACTGCCGTGCAGGAACTGAGCCGCCTGCTCCGCCACGTGCTCTACGAGAACCAGCAACAATCCGTCACGCTGGACAAGGAGATGGACTTCATCCGCAACTACATCGAACTGATGCGCATCCGCCTGGCGAAGAATGTCCGCGTAGAGACAAACCTCGACATCCGCCCCGACAGCCACACGCCCATCGCGCCACTCATCTTCATCTCGCTCATCGAGAACGCCTTCAAGCACGGCATCTCGCCCACCGAGCCTAGTTTCATCCGTATCCACTTCTACGAGAAGGACGACGCAGAAGGCCACGAAGTCGGCTGCGACATCGCCAACAGCTACCACCCCAAAAGCGAAACCGACAAAAGCGGCAGCGGCATCGGCCTGGAACAGGTGCAGAAACGCCTCGACCTCTCCTACCCCGGCCGCTACTCATGGAAACAAGGCATCAGCGAAGAAAAAAAAGAATACCGTTCACAACTAACCATAAGGACCTCATGAAATGTGCCATCATAGATGACGAACCCCTGGCTTTGGACCTGCTGGAAAGCTACGTCAAGAAGACCCCCTTCCTGGCACTGGCCGGAAAATACTCCAGCGCCGTGCAAGCCATGAAGGAACTGGCCGGCCATCCGGCAGACCTGATATTCCTCGACATACAAATGCCCGAACTGAACGGGCTGGAGTTCTCGAAGATGTTGCCCCCCGACACGTGCATCGTCTTCACCACCGCCTTCGACCAATACGCCATCGACGGCTACAAAGTCAATGCCCTGGACTACCTGCTCAAGCCCATCTCCTACTCCGACTTCCTGCACGCCGCCAACAAGGCTCTCCACCACTACGAACTGCTGCAACGCTACGAACAACTGCGCCGCCCCCAAACGCAGGAGAAAGAAGAAATAGACAGCATCTTTGTCAAGAGCGAATACAAGTTAGTGCAAATCGAACTCCGCAACATTCTCTACGTCGAAGGGCTGAAAGACTACATCAAAATCTACGAAGAAGGCGCCCCCAAGCCCGTCCTCTCCCTGATGAGCATGAAAGCCATGGAAGACCTCCTGCCCGCCTCGCAGTTCATGCGCGTCCACCGCTCCTACATCGTCCGCAAAGACAAGATACGCGTCATCGACCGGGGGCGTATCGTCTTCGGAAAGACCTACATCCCCATCAGCGACAGTTACAAACAAGCCTTCCAGGAATACCTGGAGAAACGAAGCTGAAAACTACACTACAATGCCGCCAGTTCCTCCACAGACAGACCTGTATATTTAGCAATCATGTCAAGTGAGAAGCCATCAGCCTTCATAGCCCGCGCAGTTTTCATCTTGGCCTCCTGTTCGCCTTCAGCACGACCTTCCGCGCGCCCCTCCGCACGACCTTCTGCACGACCTTCTGCACGCCCCTCAGCACGACCTTCTGCACGCCCCTCAGCACGGCCTTCAGCCAACCCGTCGGCACGCCCTTCATACCATCCGGTCTTGATGACGCTGCGCTGATAACGCAATGCCTCCATGTCACGCACGTAGGCCTGGCGTTCAGCCACAGGCAGGGCATCCACCCGCAGACATTCGCGGGCTTCGGGCAACCCCTTGGCCGTTGCAGAAGTATCTATCTGACCTGTTTTCAAGAACTGTATCCATTCGTCCAACGGGGTCTTTGCCACGCTGTCGAAATCATTCACCCGGAGCACATAATATTCAGGAAAAATGTCGCCCGCCTCCTTGCCCATGAACATCTCGCGCTGACGGACCGAGAGCCGCAACACATCATCCGGGTCATGCAGTCCACGGAAGACAGTCTTCCCATGGTAGACGTAGTCTTTCCCCTGCCCCAGGTCGAAATAGACAATATTGATGGAATAAAGCTTACGCACTTTGTCATAATCATCCCCCAAGTTGATATACTCGGAGATGGTTTTAGACACGCCGTAAAGCATCCGGTGGAAATAATCCAGTTCACGGTTGTTCTGCACCTCGATGATGAGCAGGCGCCCCTGCTTGTCCTCCACCAGCATATCCGCCCGGTTGAACTTGTCGCCCGCATCCTCTTGGTTCGACTCGCTCTCCAGGAAACGGCAGATGCGCAGGTCTTCACCCAACAAGGTGGACAAAAAGCCTTCCAGCACCACATAATTGCTTTTGTCACGAAGCAGCCGCTTCATGGCCCAATCAAAACGAATCAGATTCTCTGCCATATACACGAGTTTTTTATGAATGACTTCTGCAAAGATACATATTGATTGTGAACATTAATTTCAAGAAGCGGAAGCATCCTTTAGTTTCACAACCTCTTCTACGGACAGGCTCGTATAACGCGACACGCTTTCCGGAGACATGCCGTCCGATAGCATTTCTTTAGCTATGGCAAGAGCTTTGTCCTTTCCGCCCTTCTCCATGCCCTTCTCCATGCCCTTTTCCAAGCCTTTCTTCATGCCCTTCTCCATGCCCAACGCAAAGCCTTTATGTTCAGCCGTGGAAAGCACGCTGTACCAATCCCGGAAAGCCTTAAGGCTCTCTTCATATTCTACCCTCTCCTTCGGGGCGAACTTGGCAATCTCCGCTGCGGTGAAGAACTGTTCAAACACTTTCTCACGCAAAGCCTTCGGCCGGTTCAACAAGGCAGGCAAATGCCGGATGGCATAAAGCCACTTATCGAACATGGTCACCAGTTGGTCCTCTGTCTTGGTGAACTTCGGCATCTCCAGATAGACGAAAGTCAACTTGTCGTAGAACACTTCCTTGGTTTTCGTATCCATCAGTTTCACTTCATGATGGAAATAAGCCGGGTCAGTATCGTCGAACGTGAAGTTAAGGATGCCGATGGTATAAACCGCCTTCAACTGGTAATCCCAGTTCCCCCGTTGAGCCTGCTCGCGGATAGGAAAAGTGGCGTAGAACACGCTCCGGTCTTTAAAAAACTGCTGCTCGCCCTTCTGCATCTCCACCAGGAACTTCTCGCCGCGCTCGTTCTCGCAATAAACATCGAACACCGCTTTCCGGTCAATCTCCTGCGTGCCCAGTTGTTCGCCGTTCAAATACGTCAGGTTAGTGATGACCTCCTCCCCATCCAGCAACGAGTTGAGGAAACTGCGCAACAATTCCTTGTTCACCTCCGTGCCAAACAGCTTTTTGAAGGCGAAATCAGTATAAAAATTAACGTATCTTTCGTGCAATCCGTCCAGTGGCATAGCTCATTCCAATTATTTAACTGCCACAAATATACGCATAAAAACTCACCCCGCCAACTTTCCCCGTTTTTTTTCAAAAACCCGCCACGCCTCCGCCCTACCCAAGCCGTTCCTCCGTCGTACCTGGGTCTTACCTTGCTCTTGCCTATACACAAGAGCGAGGTACGGATTTGGCAGGATTCGGATACGGTCCCGGGCAGCCGGAAAGCCCAACCCGGAAGAGGAGAATCTCCATCCACAAAGTCCCCAAAGCAGCATCAGGACTTTTTGGCAACACATCGTGACTATTTGCCCCACCCGTCACAGGGCGATTCCCTATTTTTGTCGCGCTAAACACAAATGTATAATGATAAAGAGAGAAATATCTATGGAAGGAAAGAAGAAATACGTAAAACCGGAGATACGGGTCGCGGAATGGGACTTCAATGAGGCGGTGTGCGATAGTGTAATGGTGATGAGCAAGTGCATCAATGTGACACTTCCAACAGACGGTTCAGGAGTCCAAGCAGTTGATATACGAGGAGACTATACAGAAGGTTCTGATCTTAATTGGTCGAAATGGCCCTCTTCTAACAATTAAAAATCAAACATGGAGGAAATAGCATTATGAAAAAGATTAATCATATATTATGGGTTGCCGGTTTAGCTATCTTTACATTCTTAGCATGTAGTAAAGATGAAAACGCCAACACATCATCCTCTAGACCGGATACCTATATTGTAGGCATAAACTTAGGAGTAGAAGCTCCACTGACTAAAGGTGTTTATTCTGGAACATTCAACTCTGTTTATGAGGAAGAATACATCTATCTACATAAAAAGACAAATAACACATCAGAAAGTCAATGTATTAAAATCCCGGTCTACACCTATGACTGCCAAGATCCCAATACTATGAGGGAATGTAATGGTTTCAGATATGAAGTACAACATAATGACGATGGTAGTTACACGCTTACTCCTTTAAATAAAGACAATACAAAAGGAGAAAGTATGACGGTCAACAATGGTGATTCTTTCTATTTTTCCTCTATTGGAAGTCGAGAATGGAAAGTAAATTATGATGAAAGTATAAACCATATCCAAGATTTTGAAGCACCAGAGGAAGTAAAAACACAAAGCAATGAATTATATGCGCGAGACCCTGAAGTCAACAAAGAAATATATCGTAGTGTGAATGACTTCACCTTACAGCAAGTCTTAGATCTCAATGGAGACCTTGCGATGCAGAGGGAATGTTCCGGTTATTCATTTATGGCATTGTTCAGCACAAGAGAATATACTGAATATATGGGATATATTTTAACACCAGATAAATTCGAGGAGATAATGGGTGATAGCTATGAAAACTGGTACATAAAAATCTATCTTGGCAATGTATTTACAGCCAACTATGATATGCAAAACCAAACAGGGGAACAAGAATCTGGTGGTTTTTATGGAAGCACAGATAAAACAAAGTACGGAGAGGAAGGGAAAGACGATGGATTTTATTTAAAATTCAACCCGTCAATACGCCCTGGTGGCTATGTCGAAACAGAAGATGTATATCAAGGACTTGGCTATTGGTCATCAGACAATGTTAATTATCTTTTTGCCCCTACAAATGAAAATCTAAAGAACGATTTTACAGCTTTTATTTTTATCAAGCATTGGAATGGCGCAGAAGGCACTACTCCAGATGACGAATGGTTAAAAAGTGATGATGATGCTATGTACACACAAGTAACATGGCAGAATCTTATACAAATAGGCATTCAAAATGGGGTATTCTACACTTGTGGTATTAATATTGACATCAATGAATTAAAAGCAGCCGCAATAGCCAATGGTTTGATAAGCGACCAAACGACAAGCACCAAAAGCATAGCAGCTACACATGACAATAAGCCCAAGAAGTTCACACTTCATAATGCTGAAACTTTTGTAAACTACTAAGAGCCTGTTTAAAAATCGCTTTCTCTGTCATGTTGAGCGGAGCGAAGCGAAGTCGAAACATGACAGACAGACAGGGAAACAAATACCTCCCACAACGGTAAAAGGGGATGCCTCATAACAAGCAGTATGGCGCATCCCCTTTCCCTCTTTTTGTAAAGGTTCCCAAGCACTGCCGCTATCATCGCCCTGCGATGCCGCCATCATCGGGCAACGATACAGCCATCGGCAGGCAACGGTAGCGGCAGCAGCAAGTCGGGCATAGTAAGACCCCTCGGCTGCGCCCGGAATGAAAGGATTTTCTATTCATTCGACCAAGCACACGGAATAAAACCGCCTTTCATTTGGCAAAGCCAAGAAAAAAACATTACTTTGCAAAATAAACAGGAGGGGAATCGAACATGAACAAGTACGTCGAATTATCTGTCAAAGACTTGCGCGCCATCCATCAGGCAGACATCTCGCTGGACGGCATTACGGTGGTTTCCGGCATAAACGGATGCGGGAAAAGCACCTTGTCCCGGTTGTTATACTACTTGTTCCGGAATGCCAATGCCTTCGACGAGTTGGCATTGGCCCGTGTAAACGAGCAACTCTATTCTTACCGTAGCGTGCTGGAACAACTCCGGATGGCCATGTATTATTCCAGGAATGCCATAGGGTCGTCTGCCCGCAGAAACGTCCCACGCCACAAGTTCCCTCCCCTCACCCATTTGGAAAATGCACGCGCCTTTCTGGAAAGCGCCCGAAGCCTATGCTCGGATTTCCTGAACATGGAAGAAAGCCTGCAGGAAGAAGGAAAGTCCATCCTCTCGCAACGGTTGCGCTATATTCTCCAGTCAACAACGAAAGCCAACAATGACAAAGACTTCCGGAAACTGCTGGACACACTGCTCAGCCGGATAGCAGACTATGTATCCAAAGCCGAACAGGAAGCCATACAACGCCCCTACAAATTGTTGCGCGAGAGCATCTACGACATGTTTGACGCAGACTTGTCGTCCAACGTCACGGTCAAGGAATACGGCGAAACCATCTTTGGCGGACGCATATCGGCTGTACCCCTACTGCACTATATCAAAAAAGTGGCCTACATTGACACGCCCATGCTTATAGGCATGAAGCCCTATTCCGGGCAACCAGCCTATTGGGACGAATTGAACACCTTGCTCAAGCAACCACCCCGAAGAGGCTACAAAAGGAGCATCAACGACATCATCAAGAATGAAATCATCGGAGGGGATGCCGCCTACGATGAAGACAATCTTATCCAAGGATTCATCTATACGAGAAAAGACGGGCAAAGTTTCGACCTGCAAGAGTGCGCCACGGGCATCAAGTCATTCGCCGTGCTGCAACTCCTGTTAAAGAACCGTTTCTTAGACGAGAACACCTTGTTGATTATCGACGAACCGGAAGCCCATCTGCATCCGCAATGGATTGTGGAATATGCGCGCCTGATTGTTTTGCTACATAAAAGGGTCGGAGTAAAGTTCTTCATTGCCAGCCATAGCACCGACATGGTCAGCGCCATCAGATACATCGCAGAGAAAGAGAAATGCCTGCCCGCCGTAGGTTTCTACGTGGCGGAGGAAGAACAAGACGAGAAGAACAAATTCCTTTTCCATTTCAAAGCGTTAGGACACGACATTGAACCTATTTTCGAGTCATTCAACAAATCGTTCGAAAAATTAGACCTCTATGCCAACCAAGAAAAAATGTGAGAAGAATCCATCGGAGCACCATTTCAAGGGGAATGATGGCATACTGCGGTTCGCATCAGGAGAGCCGCTCATGGCTGAATGCATAGAACTGATAAGCGATATCCTGAAAGCCGAGAATTACGAAGAGAAAACATGCCCCTTTGACAAGGAAATGGCTTTAAACCTCGATCGCGTCGAAATAAAAAAGAAAAAGGGTTCATCACGGGACAAGACAGTGGATTTCGTCGTTTGCCTGGAAAAAGATTGGCTGCTATTAGTAGAAGCCAAGTTAGACGTTGACAATGTGGCAAACATTGCTAAAAGTATCATCAAAAAAATAGAATATTCAAAGCTTTTGTTGCAGTCTTGCGGAAACTTCTGCCACACCGAAGAGGAGAAAGTCGTTTTGCTGAAGAACCGGAACTACCAGCAGCAATCTAACAAACTCCGGAAACTATTGATAGCAAAAGACAGGCAGATCATTCCATACAGAGTATGTGATTTCTACGAAAGATATTTTATTTCACCATAACTTCTATGAAAGCAACCCTTAAACCGGACTTCCTGGTCCATGACATCGCCGGAGAACAAATCCTGATAGGCGGCGGAGAACAAATCAATTTCTCGAAAATGCTGATGCTGAACGAAACATCGACTTTCCTCATCAACGAACTGAAAAAACAACCGGCCACGGACGAAGAACTGGCACAACGGCTGGCCGAGACCTACGAAGTGGACGCGGAAGAGGCGCGGAAGGACGTGCAGGAACTGCTGCGGCAACTGGCGGAGCAGGGCGTGGCCGTGCTGGAATAATCCCGCTGCTACAAGCGGACCACCCGCTCGCAGGAGGTAGCCACCGCCTCGTGGTGGGTGACGAAGATGAGGGTGCGTCCGGGATAATCGCGCTTCAGGTTGGCGATGAACTGCCGTTCCGTGCCAGGGTCGAGGGCCGACGTGGCTTCGTCCAACAGCAGGATACCGGCGGGACGCAACAAAGCCCGGGCTATGGAGATGCGCTGCGCCTGCCCCTCGCTCAGTCCGCCGCCCTGCTCACCCAGGCTTGTATCGAGGCCACCGGGCAGGGCAAAGACAAAATCGGCCACGGCCGTCCGCAAGGCCTGGCGCATGTCTCCCTCCGTGGCCTGCGGGTTGCCCATCCGGAGGTTGTCGCGCACGGTGCCACTGAACAGCGTATTTCCCTGAGGCACATAAGCGAAATTGCAGCGGGTCGCGGCAGACGCCCGGCAGGTGACACCTCCGCCATGCAGGCAAACACATCCTTGTTCCGGTTCGACCAATGCCAACAGCAGGCTGACGAGCGTAGTCTTCCCCTTGCCAGTCTCCCCCACCACGGCCGTACTGCTGCCCGCCGGAAAGTCGCAAGAGAAACAGTCGAACACCGCCCTGTCGCCGGAAGAATAGCGGAACGTCAGGTCCCGGATTTCAACAGCAGGCGGCTGCGGAAACCGGACAGACTCCGACGCTTCTTCCGTCGGCACCCGCTCCAGTTCCAACAAACGCTCAACGGCAGTGAATGCCTCGGCAAAAGCAGGAAGAAGACGTGCCAACCCCAACACTGGCTGCTGGATTTTCCCCACCAATTGCAGGAAAGCAGCCATCGTACCGAAAGTAATCAGCCCTTCGCCCAGCTGCACCGTCCCCCATAGGAACACCAGCAGATACCCGCCCGAGAAAGCCGCCGACACCAGCAGGCGCGAAGCCAGCGAGAAACGGGTGCGCCGCATCACCTGCCTGCCCCACTCCCGCTGCCGTTCGTCCAGTCCTTCCACACGCCGTCGGCTTTGTTCCAAAGCCTTGACTACCAGGCGGTGTTGCAGGCTCTCCTGTATCAATGACTGGATGCGGCTGTCGCTCTGACGGATGACATGCGTATAGCCCTTCATGCGGCGCATATAGTAACGGGCGGCCGGAAGGAACAAAGGCAGGACAGCCAACACAGCCCAGGGCAGCCAAGGGTCCAGCAGGCAAAAGAAGGCCAAGGCCGCCACCAACTGCACGCCCACAATCAACAGGGAGGGGACAGAAACAGTCAGCAGTCCGGCAATGGACGAGACATCCCGCTCGATACGGTTCACGACATCACCCGTATGGAAACGCTCCAGTTCGTTCCAACGGCTATACAGCAGGTGAGAAAACAGCCTGTGGCGCAAACCGTTGCCCGCACCGGCCTGCATACGCACGCTTATCCAACTTTCAACCGAGTTGCACCCCAACTGCAAGGCCAACAAGAGCAACAGCCCAACCCCGGCCTGCCACAAATCCCATCCTGCGGCAGCCCCCGTCGCCACATCTATCGCCAATTTGGACACGAAAATAAACGCCAGCGACAGCAAGACGGAGGCTATCCCCGCCAGGCTATCCAGCAGGATGTCCCGCCGCCACCCGGCGGAGGCTTGCCACAGATAGGACAATGTCCTGCGCCCGAACCACTTCTTCATAAAGCCAACCTCCTATGCACCGCCAACACATAACGCCGCCAACGCCCCAAGTGGCGCCAACACCACGAATAGGCACGCCACGCCCATCCACTGACCGGATAAGTGCGTCCCTTGCGCACGACGGCCACCGCCACGGCCAGTACGTCGTCGAGAGCGGCCTCTTCCGTCTGGCCCGGATTGCCATCACCCTGCAACCATAAGCGGGAGCCTTCCCGACGGACAAGACGGTGCAAAACGATACGCCCGTCGGCCGTCCGCACAAGAAGCAATGCCCCGGCGCAGAGGGGACACACTCCGGCCGCGCGCAAGACAACCGCATCCCGCCCATCGGACAAGAAAGGCTGCATACTGTTTCCTCTTACCGGCATGGTCACCGCATAGCCAGACCGGACCAAATTGCCAACTTCGGGCAACAAGACTGCATTATCGAAAATCTTTCTCATAAAATGTACCGATTACTTACCATCCCTCTGTTCCCTTAACTATTCCCGCAGAAAGACTTAACTATTCCCGCAGAAAGACTTAAGTCTTTCCGGAGTTTTACTTAAGTCTTTCGAAGGAAAGACTTAAGTGTTTCCACAGACATATAATAACCTTACCCACAACATATTACATTGTAAGGATTTAAGAAAAACGCGCTATTCCCCGTTTCAGCCTTTTTTAGGCATACAGATTTTTTACTACCGATATTCCCCGTCCCCTGTTTTTCCCCACAATAAAAACGAGAGGGTGCATCGGTATTTGACACACCCTCTCTGCAAACAAAACAAACAAACGGTCTTCCCGGCCACACTTGGCACGGGAAAAGCAAAATCGTTTCACAACGATTATTACCCATAATTTACTCGATCACATAATGCACCTTGACCTTCACGCAGCGGTTCAATTTCGCATTGAGTCCCCGCGTGCTTTCGTCGGCCACGATGGCAATCGGATCGGTTAAAGCATTGAGTGAAAAGTTATTTCCTACGACTTTCCGGAAACTTTCATTTCCTTTCAGCCACTTCACCACCGTGTAGGCCCGGTTGAAAGCCAGCGCCTTGTTACGTTCCAAGCCTACATGCTCCGCATCGGCGCCTGTATAATTATCCTGGCTGGTGGCCAGACCTTCAGCCTGCACATACAAGATACGCCCGTTCTCAAAGATGCCGCGTATGGCCCGGACAGTGGCCGAGTCGGCACATGCGCCGGCATAACCTTCCGCCCCTTCGATGGCGGCATAAACATCCGCAAAACTGTATGTATCGGCTTCGGGGTCAGCCTTCATATTCTGCTTCACCACCTCCAGGCCGGCATGGGCATTCAAGGCATACGAGGCAGTCTCCTTGTAATTGTCGCCGCTCAGCAGGCTCTGGTCTTTCGTCTCGTCGTCCACACGGTAATACCACGTCTTGTTCCGGCCGTACATCGGCGCGTAGTAATATCCCTCCTGCTCCTTGAAAGCCTCCAGGCTGGCAGCGTCCATCTCCAGCGAGATAGGCTGCTTCGTCATCTCATAACCGCGCGCCATGCCCTCAGCCTGCACATCGACGGCCTTCTCCGTCGGCACATCCGTCGTAGCCAGCCGCCTCAACGACGCGCCGGACTTCAGGCGGGAAGCCACCTGGGCGTCGTCGGCAAATTTCTTCTGCGTGAACACACCCGATGCCAGGTAGTCGATGGCATTGACGGCGTCGCCTGCCACGATGGGCGCATCGTCACGGCCGGAATAGTTGTTGGGGAAGAACACATAGAAGACAAACGACTTGTACTCCGGACATTTCGTCTCCACCACGTTCACCGGAGCCGGATTGACAATATATACCGGCGCGGGACAATCCACGCAACGCTCCCAGCCACGCTTCTTAAAGTAATACGTCAGGCCGAGGCGGATGCCCACGTTGCTGTCGAACCATTTGCTGCCTTCCCCCGTCTGCTTGATGGTCACGGCGTCAAAGTTGGTCTGGAACAAGGTCGTGTACAATTTCACGTCCAGCGACACCGCCTTCTTCTTCGTGAAGAAGCGGCTGTATTGCAGTTCCAAGTGGCCGGCCCATTCATTGCGTTGTGCCGATATGCCGTAATGATGCAAGGCGCCCAGCCCGGCAGACAAGATAAACTGGTTCATCAGCCTGTCGGAATTGATACCTTCGTAGCCGCAGAAGAGGCGGGAAAGATTGAGCATGACGTTCGCATTCAGGTCCCACCATTTCATCTTGGTTTTCCAGTAAGGAGTCCCGTCGCCCGTCAACATGCTTTCCCCTTGGACAAACATGGTTTCCTCCTTGCTGAAGCCCCGGGAATTGCCGATGCCGAACTGCAGTTTCACACCGATGCCCGGCGTGAACCATTTGCCGACGCCTACATTGAAATCGGGCGACAACTTTCCCTTGAAATCGCCCACGGTTCCATAATCGCCGAAAAAGGCATGGCCGCCCACACTTCCCAAGACAAACCAATTGTCCCAGAAACGATTGGTCACCACCCGGTAACGGTCGTCCGTAGGTTGCGCCAGCGGGTTTGTCTCGCTCAGCACAGTATCCGCCTTTGCTGTCTGTGCATGGATGCCGCCACACCACAGCAGCGCCAACATCACACAAGTTGTAAATCTTCTCATGTTACTTTACTGTTTAAAGTGTTGTTTTAATTATTAATACGCATTTTTCTCTCCCCGAAGGGCGTTTGCCACCGTCTTATAGATGATATACAGGTCCAGCATGAAACTCCAGTGCTCGATGTACCAGATGTCATTCCTAATCCGGTTCTCCATGTCATCCAAAGCCTTGGTCTCGCCACGGAACCCGGACACCTGGCTCCAGCCCGTAATGCCCGGCTTCACATAGTGGCGCACCATATATTTGTTAATCAACTTGGAGTACTCTTCCGTATGCTTCAGCATGTGCGGACGGGGTCCCACGATGCTCATGTCCCCCCGCAACACGTTTAAGAACTGCGGAGTCTCATCCAGGCTACTCCTGCGCAGGAAATGCCCCCAACGCGTCACCCGGGGGTCATTCTCGGTAGCCTGCACGACATCCGCATCTGCATTCAGGCGCATACTCCGGAACTTATAACAATAAAATTCCTTGTCTCCCAATCCGTTCCGCTTCTGCCGGAAAAACACAGGACCGGGCATCGTGCATTTGGTCACCGTCCCCACTACCAACCAGATGAAAGGAAACAGCGTGCACAGGAACAAGAACGAAAAAACAATATCAAAACTCCTTTTCAACACCTGGTTGCCCAGCCGGCTCAGCGGTTCGCGCCGCAAAGTCAGATAGGGAACCATGCCTATCCGCTCCAGATACATCTGGTTCTGGAAATAATTGTGCACATCCGGCACACTGTAAAAATGCACCAAATGATTCTCACAATAATTAATCAACTGCAAGATGACCTCCTTCTCCGCCGGTTGCAAGCAACAGAACAAATCCCGGATCCGCTCATGAGCCTTCAAAAAAGCAATCGCCTCTTGCGGTTTGCCCAGGTAAGAACATTCCTCTGGAAAATCAGGATTCGGTTCATTGTCAAAATATCCCGCCACATCGTAACCGGCCCATGTTTCCGACGTCAGTTCATAATACAGTTGCAGGTTGTTCTCCGTACTTCCCACCAACAATACTTCCCGACGGTCCTTTCCCCCTATCCGCACGCGCTTGATGAAGCAACGGAACCCCAAACGGAAAACCAACATGCAGACAAACAAGAAAACAATATAGCCGGCAAAGAAGTAAGACCACACATCCATATATTGCCCGGCGGCCAGGATGACTCCCGACAGTACCGCATACGAACAGATATTCCAGCACACCACTGTCACAATCTGGTAGGCGTACACCTTCCGACGATACAACATGACAGAACGCTGCGCGCTGCACAACAGATAGCACAACATCAGCGTCAGCACAATCTGTAGTTTCGGCGCATTCAAAACTTTCTCCCAATGCGTGTCGTCCAGCAACAGGCAAAAGAGTTCGAATGCGGCCCCGCACAACAGCGTTTCCAACGCAATGACCGTAACTTCGACCAGCTTATTATAGGATTGCATTCTTACCATGCTTACCGCTCAGCTTCATTTCGGAGCGCAAAGGAAAAGAAAAAACAGCAGGAAGAATGGACAGATAGTCACTGCCGATTGCTAAATTGTCCATCTCTTGTCCTATATCTTTCCAAAGTGTCCGAACAAACGTTTGGCCACCTTATGGACCAAGAAGAAAAAAGCCTCGCCCGGCATCAAACGCCACAAGCGGACACTACGAACCATCCAGAAAGAGGCATTGGCCATGATTCTTTTCCAAGGCCGCCGCTGCCCTTCCGAAAGCGACTCACGCTCCATCTTCAGCCGGTATCCTTCTTTGAACAAGATTTCTTCCAACAGGCGCGTCGACTGGTCCTGCACTGGTGGAAAAGGGAAACGGAAACCATCTCCCAAGTACTTTTCCATGATTCCGAACAAGGCCCGGCTGAACGGCACTAAGTGCAGACGGTATAATATCTCCGCCAAAGCCGTCCTCTCCCAAGATGCCCGGCGGAGCATCACCGCCACGTCGCATACTTGTTTCAAACCGATGCCATAACTCAAGACGTGACGCCGGACATGCAGGAGCAAACAGGCCATATACAATTCTGTCCCTGTCCTGTCGGCTGCCAGCATCCGTTGCAAACGGGCATTCAGGAAGGGATTGTACACCGTCTCCCGGCAAGGATGCAATTCTATGGCCACGCCCCCGTCCTGCAAGGCCAGGCTTCCTTCTTCAACCCGGTAAGCATATCCGCCCGCCTGCAAGAAAGGCTTCAACCTTGCCCAACCACGCACCACCACCAAATCTATATCGCCATAGCTCCGATACTGCGGTTTACGATACCAACGGGCTACCGAACTGCCTTTGAACACCTCGGCCTCTATCCCTTGGGCCGCCAGTCTGCCCTGCCATTGTTTTTCGGCCCTTGCCAGCACAGCGTTTGTCCGCTCAATATGCAGCAGGTGGAAGATGCACTGTGACCACAAAGTTTCTGAAGGACGGAATGCCGTCTGCGCCACGCCGTCTATCCAAAGCCCCGACACCGCCTGCTCCCGGCTCAAGGCAAACAGACGCCTCCATTCTTCTTCGCCCAATGTCCTCCCCACGTCCGCACCGAAAGCCTCGCCCCAAAGGCCGACGCGGAGGAAATAAAATAATCCGGGAATTAAGTCATGGGACATGGGAATGATAATTTATCTACTAAAAAACTGCGGAATCTTCCACCCCATCTTCAGCAGTTTCAGCCACACGCCGGGGAAGCCATGCCGCTGGTAAATCTCCACATCTTCGCGCCACATCTGCTTGCGCCGGGCTTTATCGGTAGACAAACCGCCCATGCGCATCCTCACGACATAACGGTTCAAATAAGCCACCCGCAAAGGAATCTCATACAGGCAACGCAACAAAAAATCCGTATCGGCTGCTATCTTGTAGCGCTCATCGTAACAGCCCACCTGCGCCAAGCATTCCCGGCGGATGTACACCGTAGGATGAAGGGGCAGCCAACCACACTTCACTTTCCAGCGACGGTAGGGACCGCTCACCCAGTTGCGCACGACATGTGCCGTATGCTTCGCATCCACAAACAGGCCGTTGCCATACACCAACTCTGCACCAGTCCTTTCGAAAAAAGACACGATGTCGGAAATGACATGCCGGTCGAACAAGACATCATCCGAATGCAGCAAGCCCACCACTTCCCCCGTGGCCAGGCGCAACCCCTTATTGATGGCTTCGTACATACCGCTATCTGGCTCTGAAACTACCCGGGCGATACGCCCCCCATAGCTTTGGATGAGCCGCAACGAGCCATCCTGGCTGGCACCGTCCACCACAATATACTCAATGTCCGGATAGTCCTGTGCCAGCACGCTCTCTATGGCTTGCCCGATAGTTGCTTCCCGGTTAAAGCAGGTGGTGATGATGGAAACTTTCATAGCTATGTAAGTTTGTGAGTTTTTGAGTTTTTGAGTTTTTGAGTTTATAAGTTTGTGGTTTTTTGAGTTCTTAAGAGGCTGTCGTTTAAAGATTGTTTTCTCTGTCATGTTGAGTGAAGCGAAGCGGAATCGAAACATCTCCAGACTACCTTTATCACAATAGGGAGATTCTTCACTGTGTTCAGACTATAAATGAAATAATCAAAAGTGATTTTGAGCGTAGCTAATGACAGGGAAAAACTTCGTTCAGAATGGCAGGGAAAATGAAAATTTCAACAGGCTCTAAGTTCGTAGTATTTTGTTCTATTTCAACTTATGAACTCATAAACTCAAAAACTTATAAACTTAAGAACTTAAGAACCAAATACTTCTTAATAAGTTCAGGATCAAAATGGAAACGTTTCTTCAACTCATATACTTTAGCATCAGCTAATGTCCTATACCACCAGCCTTGCAAAAAATGCCACAAAAAGCCTTCTTTACCATCCAAAAATCCTAAACGGATGAAATAGCGCAAAAAGAAAAATGCAAAAGCGCGCCAAAACAAAGGTAATTTAATATATTGCAATTTCTTTTTACGTACTGATGATGAATGAGTTCCCGAATTAACAACCATTGTTTCATATAGGCCATATTCAGTCATCAATAAATCAATCGCTTCTCGCGTGGCGTACCCATTATGTTTATTTATCCACCACGTCAAACCATTTAGGTTATCGTCATAAAATGGATGTTTCAAATCTCCTATTGATCCTTCTAACAATTGAATATGCTCGTCCATCAATCGATTTTCACACACAGCATACTTAACTTTGAACAAACGCAACAAAATCAAAGGAATGATACCATGCTTAATATGCCGTCCCATAAATAGGCGCAAACAAGGAGCCGTAAATCCGGTTATATCTTCCGGCAAATGAGAAAAATGTTGATATAACTCCTGTATTAATTTATCTGAAAGATACTCATCCGCATCCATCCGCCACACCCATTCAGTAGTAATAGGAAGATGCTGTAAAGCCCAATTGAATTGCTTCGAATAATATTCAAACGGATGCTGATATACTTTAGCACCCTGTAACCTTGCAAGTTCTATCGTTCTATCCGTAGAATAGGAATCTACAACAAAAATTTCTTTAGCAAATCGCTTAGCATTTTTTAAACAACGCTCAATATGAATTTCTTCATTATACGTCAAGATTATCACTGAAATATCAAGCATAAGTATTATTGTCCCTTTCTTTTTTATTTTAAAATAATCCTTTCCTTAATGAACCTCGCCGGGTTCCCCCCGACCACCGTCCACGGCTCCACATCCTTGAACACAACCGCCCGCGCCCCCACCACGGCGCCTTCGCCCACGGTCACCCCCGGACCGATGAAAGCCTCGGCAGCCACCCAAGCCCGGTCGGCTATCACAATGGGCTTGTCCGTCTGTTCATGATGGACGGAAGAGATGTCGTGCGAAGCCGTACAAAGGAATGTACGTTGGGAAACCGTGGCATTAATGCCGATCTCAACGGGGGCCGCATTGTAACAGTCCACTCCGGAAGCTAAGCAAGCGTAGTCTTTCATCACCAGATTCCACGGCATGAAGATACGGGCCGAAGCATACACATTGGCCGTACTTGCCACCTCGGCGCCAAACATACGGAGCAAAAAACGCTTCCAAGGCATTAGAAGGCTTTTCGGAAAAGGCCGGGCAAGGAGAGTCCAACAAATCGTCCACAACGCACGCCTCGCCCGGTTCAGGGTCGTGTAGGGAGACTGAAAGTGCATATAGTCCATCGGAATAAAGAGAATGATCATTCAATGTTGCCGGGGCGGGACGCCTTCATGCACCCGCAGGAAATCCCGCTCCATCCGTTTCACGTACTCGCATCTCATCCGGTCGCGTTCTTCTTCGGTCGGAACGGCCGACAAGAAAACGCGGAATACACGGTAGTATTGGCCTACGTCCTTTGCAAAGCCCTTTTTACATGGCTATAAGTGGTATGGCTCATACCTGCCATGCGCGATATGCGGGCAATGCTCAGCCTGCGGCCTTCCAGCGGGCAGGTGTGGCGCAAATGCTCGATATAAGCTCCCAGTTCTTGGTAAAAAGCCGGCATTCCGGCCGGTTTGCCCGAAGGCAGGAAGTGGTTCATTTGGTTCTCCATTTACAGAAAATTGTTAATAGTTATAAAAGATGGTATATTTCATTACTCACATGTCAGTAACGCTTTTTTGCTTGTCCGGCAAATAATATGCAATTTTACCTTATATTTTTTATATACAAATTTATGAATAACAAAAAAATCAGCCTTTTCAAAGGCTATTCGGACATTTGTCCCAATCCTGTAACCTTGGCCGACATTGTCGGCCTGATCCGTCAATCGACCGCCGTGCGGGAACATACCGAAAAACACCGTTATTTCTTGGCACACGGCAACGCGACAGCCGCCAAGCGGGAAAAATCGTCATGCCTCTGTTTCGCAGTGGCTGTCAGGTTCGAAGGTGGCAAGAATCAAGCCGACATTCAGGGATGGACCGGTCTTTGCCTGGCCGACATCGACCATATAGACCCGGCGAAGCTGGCAGAATGCCGCTCACGCGCCTGTGCCGACCCGCACACGCTGCTCGCCTATACAACCATCAGCGGCCAAGGCTTGCGCATCGTCTTCCCGGTCAACGGACTTGGCGAGGACACCAAACAGAATCTGCGGCTCTACCGCCGCCTGTTCGACGCGGGAAACCGCTATTATGCCGAACTGCTGGGATGGCCGTGCGACCAGCAATGCAAGAACGCCACGCGCCTGAGCGGGCTGGCACACGACCCGGACGTCTATTTCAATCCGGACGCCGAGGGCTTCAGCCCGGAAGCCGAAAACGATCCCAGGCCCCGTCCCCGCCATCCGGCCGGCTTGCTGAAAAAGGCCGTGGCGGCCGCCAGACGGGTGCTGGAAGAGGAACAGGTGGCCTACATGCCCCATCAGCGCAACCGATACATCATGCGCATGGGCTACCTGCTCAATGCCTACGGCGTGGAACAGGCCGACGCCGAACAATGGGCGGCCGAGACCTTCACGGACTATGACGGCAACGCGGCAGCTGTCATAACCTCCTGCTACACGCACACGGACGAACACGGCACCCTGCCGCTGCCGGCCACGAAGAAGAAAAACGCCAACTGCGCCAGCAGCGTGAAGGAGATAGAAGACTTCCTCGGCGGCCAGGCAACCTTCCGATACAACACCATCACCGCCCAGTGCGAAATCATGTACCACGCAGAAGGCAGCGAAGAGGCGCCGAGGTTCGCCCCTTTGACCGACCGCGACGTGAACTCGTTGTGGAGGCGCATGAACAAGGAAGTGGGGCGCACACGCCAAAGCGACATCCACAACGTATTGAACTCGGAATACGTCCCCTTCTACAATCCCTTCCGGGACTACCTGTCGAGCCTTCCGGCATGGGACGGCGCCACCGACCACATTGCACGCCTGGCCTCGACCGTACACGTCAAAGGCGACCAAGAGCGTTTCACGGAATATTTCCGCAAATGGTTCGTCGGGATGCTGGCCGGCGTACTCGAAGAGACAAGCGTCAACCACGAAATCCTGGTCCTCATCGGCCGGCAGGGCAACTACAAGACCACCTGGTTCAACTACCTGCTGCCGCCCGAACTGCGCCGGTACTTCCAAACCAAGGTAAGCAACAACTACGCCAACAAGGACGACCTGTTCAGCCTGAGCGAGTTCATGCTGATCTGCCTGGAAGAAATTGACGAAATGACGCCCGCCACCTTGAACCAACTGAAAGCGATGGTAACCCTGAAGAGCGTGAACGAACGTGCAGCCTACGCCCGCAACAAGGAACACCGCCCGCACATTGCCAGCTTTTGCGCCACGGGCAACAATGTACACTTCCTCAACGACCCCAGCGGCAACCGCCGCTGGCTGCCCTTCGAGGTGGAAAGCATCGACCCGCCCCAGGAGCACCCGATAGACTATGCCGGCGTTTACGCCCAAGCCTACCGATACTGGCAAGAGAAGTTCCGCTATTGGTTCAACACCGAAGAGATTGAAGCGCTCAACCGCTACAACAAACTCTTTGAAGCACCCAACCTGGAACGGGAACTGATATTAAGCCACTTCCGCCGCACCCTGCCCGGCGAAGCCGGCATCTTCGTCACGACAGCCTACGTCCTGAACCAAATCAACCGCTGCATCCGCCAACCGCTCAGCCCCATCAAAGTAGGGTTCCTGATGAAACAACTGGGATTCGAAGCCATACGCTACGCCGGACAGCGAGGCTACCGCGTGTACGAATACACCGGCGACGAAATCGAACGCAACCGCCGGGCGGCCGCCCACTATACCCAGGAGCCGGAGACAGCCCCCAATGACCGGGAAACGGACAAGTTGACAAGATGACAAGAAGTTTCCAGACTTTTCAAAGAGGGAAACACCAGAAATAATGCAGGCTTACAACCTGCATTATTTTTTATCCGTTTCTTTCTAAACATTCAAAAGCACTCGTCAACTTGTCAACTCGTCAACTCATCAAGCAACCAAGGACGCAACCGCCACCGAAAGCCGGCGATACAGCCATCGATCGGCAACGGTACAGCCATCGACAACCTCCGATGGCAGCAGCGCAAGCCCGGCGGGTTTTCCAGCCCCGCACTACGGCCTTCCCAGGTAGTGGAAAATCAGTTCGACCTGCCGTGAGGTGAACACATGCTGGCGGGCATAATAGCCCGTCTCGCGCAACGCCTCGCCCAACGGGCGGTTCAGCTTGATCCACTGCGCCAACCGGTTCAGAGCCGAAGTAGGCGCAATGCCTGGCGCATAAGCCTGCGCCAACTCGCTCTTCGAATAGGGCCGCACCGGCCATGCTGCTTCTGCAGAAGATTCTTGCTCTCGGATATTGATATTCATGGCATGAATGATAATTTGTTTCCACTTTCCGGACATAAAAATACAAAAACATCCCGACATGCACAACTCCTTGCAGAGACTTATTTCACTTTATTTCCTGTCTGTTCCTGGCAGTTCTCCCCTGTTCCCAAAAGCCGGAATCCTTCATCGTATCTTTGTCACAGAGTCAGCAACTGCTGCCCCCGATATTCTTTAATGTTTAACTTTTAACCCAACAAGCTATGCCATTAAACTACAGCATCAGCCTGCTTCCCCCTCCGGGAAAACCGGACGAAGCCAAGAAAGCCTATGCCAAGGCCCAAGTGAACCGTGAAGTAAGCCTGCGCGAGTTCAGCGCCCGCGTAGCCAGCCAGACCACCGTGAGCCGCGCCGATGTCTACGCCGTCATCATTGCCGCCGTGGAAAACATGTGCGAAGCCCTGCGTGCCGGCGACCAAGTGGACTTTGGCGAACTGGGCAAGTTCCGCCTGCAAGTCACCAGCAAAGCCGCCGAGACAGCCGAACAGTTCACCGCCAGCAACATCACCGGTGTCAACATCCAGTTCGTCCCCGGCAGCGACCTGAAGAACCTCTTCAAGGACATGGAATTTACACCCGTACCCACCCGTGCTGCCGTACGCGCCGTGCTCAAGGCACAAAAGGCCGGAGAAACCACCGTAGACATCACACCGCCCACGTCTTCCTCATCCGCTACCGATGATGATGGAGAAGAAGAGACCAATCCCGACGACGAAAGCGGCCAGGGGACGTTCGGATGATAATTTAAGTTTTTGAGTTCTTAAGGTCTTGAGTTTTTAAGTTCTTAAGTTTTTAAGTTCTTAAGTTTTTAAGTTCTTAAGTTTTTAAGTTAGGAAAGACTGTAACAGGCGAACTCATAAACTCAAAAAACTCATAAACTTATAAACTTATAAACTTATAAACTTATAAACTTATAAACTTATAAACTTATAAACTCAAAAACTCATAAACTTATAAACTCACAACACCAACAGCATTATGGAAAAGAAACCGAAAAAAGTATGGAGCATCATCCTTAAAGTAATCATCACCGTAACCACGGCTATCGCCGGAGCTTTCGGCATCAGCGCCTGTGCTTAAACCCATGAAAGCAGGAAGTTTCTATCAAAACTACCGGGAGGTTCGCCTCCTGGTAGTGCATTGCAGCGCCACGCGCTGTGATTGCGACTTTCCCCCGGAGGCCCTGCGCCATTGCCACCGCGAACGCGGCTTTGCAGACATCGGCTACCACTTCTACATCACCCGCGACGGCGAAGTGCATGTCTGCCGGCCCGTCCACCAGATAGGCGCCCACGCTGCCGGCTGGAATGATAAGAGCATCGGCATCTGTTACGAAGGCGGCCTGGATGAAAACGGCCATCCGGCCGACACGCGTACATACGCCCAGAAATGCTCGCTGCTCGACCTGTTGCGCCAACTGAAATCCGATTATCCGCAGGCACGCATCTTGGGACACTACCAGCTCAGCCCATACATCCGGAAAGCCTGCCCTTGCTTCGATGCTGCGGAAGAGTATGCTGTCTTCAACGAAGAATTTTCCAATCCCCCAGCGTGTGCCGTTCCCGGTCGAAACTGATGCCCACCTTCACCACCGGCAAGCCGCACAAGGCAAAGCGTTCGGGATAATTCTTTAAATCAATCTGACGCATAGCGCAATCTGCGTCTTTGTCCCACCCGTCCACGGGGAGTACGGACTTCCACGTCCGTGTACATCCCCAGCAGACTGAAGATGATGTAAAGCACTTGTTGGTAATGGCCCTCATAATCCGTATTATCGGCGTATGGAATGGTAGAAAGGAATGCCTGCATCTGTTGCAAGGCGCCATCCATATCGTTCCGATAAAGACTACGGGCCATGCCGACAACAGCCGCCGAAGTGGGCTGCGTATCAGGGGTCAGATAATATGGAATCAAGCTACGCATCAGGCCAATGCGCACTTCGCGATTGGGAATACCCAACGTATAAGTCCCGAACAACTCGTCGCCATACTTGATGGTATAGTAACCGCTCTGGTACAGCAAAGGGACAATGCTGGCCAGGCGTTCGGTAGGAGCGTCGAAGTCAGCGCGTTCCGCCTCCATCGTTCCGCCCAACTGGGTGACTGTCATACCGAACTTCCGCAACATCTCTATCAGGTAAGTGGGAGTGCCGCTGCCGAACCAATAGGAATTAATCTTGCCATCCGCGAAAGCATTCATCAAACTATATGGAT